>JAAANX010000202.1 GCA_009909085.1 Cyanobacteria bacterium GSL.Bin1
GTTGTTTTATTAGCGGTGATTGGCGTTGTCATTTCCGTGGTTGGCATTGGCTTTAGCCTCAATGCTTTTACGGGTTTATCACTGCCCATTGCTTTACTGGTTGGGGCAAGTTTAGCTGCCACAGATCCGGTATCGGTTATTGCCTTATTCCGAGAATTAGGGGTTGGTGAACGCTTAACCGTTCTCATGGAAGGGGAAAGTTTGTTTAATGATGGGGTGGCAGTCGTTGCCTTTAGTTTACTTGTCGGAATTCCCCTCGGCACTCAAGAATTTTCAGTGACCAATACCTTAGTGCAATTTGTTATGTTTACTGGGGTTGGCATTGGGGTTGGAGGACTCATTGGCTTTAGCATTTCCTATTTAACCCAACGTTTTGATTTACCATTAGTTGAACAATCTTTAACATTGGTTTCTGCTTATGGCACGTATTTAATTACAGAAGAATTAGGCGGTTCTGGGGTCATTGGTGTGGTCACAGTGGGCTTAATTTTAGGGAATTTTGGCTCTCGAATCGGGATGAACCCGCGCACCCGTTTACTCGTTTCCGAATTTTGGGAATTTATCGCCTTTTTTGTCAATTCCATTGTCTTTCTCCTGATCGGTGACCAAATTAATATCCGAGGTCTGGCTGATAACGGGATGTTAATTTTAGTGACAATTGTTGCTTTAGTGCTCATTCGCGCCATCAGTATTTACGGATTGGGAACGATTAGTAATTTCATTACCCAACAAGATATTAGCTGGCGAGAAGAAACGGTTTTATGGTGGGGCGGTTTACGCGGTTCCGTTTCCATTGCTTTGGCCTTAAGTGTTCCCGTCATGTTAGAAGGCAGACAAGATATTATTGAAGCGGTGTTTGGTGTTGTTTTATTTACCTTGTTAGTACAAGGTTTAACAATGCAAACCGTGATTGAGAAACTGGGCTTGATCGGCGATCGCGCTCAGCGTCGCAACTACAGGGAATTAATTGCCCGTCGCAGTGCCTTAGAACGAGTTTTACAACATTTAGATGCAGTTAAACCCTCGCCCAGCATTGACGAAGAATTCAAAAATTACCAAAGAGGGTTAGTTCAGGGGCAACTTGAAAGCGTCAACCAAGAAATTACCCAGTTGCAACAATCCTATCCTCAACTGCAATCCCTCGAACAAGAACAACTCCGCGATCAACTCTTAGAAGTAGAAGCAGAGACTTACGCTGAGTTTATTCGGGCAGGTAAACTGAATAATAACTTGTCTCCATTGTTACAAGAAGTACTCGCCAAAGAAGATTGAGAGGGACAATGTCATGTTTCGTTCTCAAGTGATCAAGTGCTATGAGTTACCTTATTGCACCTTAGAAATTCTTGCTCAAGATCGGTTTCGATTAATCATTGAAAGTTTAGATCAAGCCGATGAACCAACGTTTGAATTCAGCAGCGATCGCGCTCAACTGCTTCCACTGGCTAACACTTTACAGCAATACTGGCAATCAGTAACTCCTACGGCTACCTATCAGCAAGAAAGAGAATCCCTTTACCCCATTCATTTCATTGTTCATGATCAGTCTTATCGCCCTAAGCTGAGTTGGAGTCAGCTTTCAGACCTAGTAAAAATTTTAGAGCGATACCAGACGGATTTAAAGAAAAATCCCACCGCTAAAAGCAACCATCAAAAATATATCGTGAGTTTTACTTTACTCATCTTATTTGGCATGGTCGGGGGAATGATCGCCCGCGTGAAAATGGATCGTCAGTCTCTGCAAATCGCACTTCAGTCCTCTCAATCTTCACCAGGACAAACGACTCCTTCTTCTACTACTGCCTCTCAAACAACATCATCGCTTTCCCCATTAAAAGGTGTTTCTAAAAAACAGCTCAAACTTTCCGAGTCTCTAGTACAACTCGAACAACTCTCTCCCCCCTCTTCTATTACCTCTCCTTCTCTTCAGGATACCGGAGATTTTCCGAATCTTACGCCACCACAACCAACTTCGGAATTAGCCGTTACCCCGACCTTTCCTGCTGCCAATCAACCTAGAAAACCAGTCAATCTCAGCTCAGCGCCACAGTCAGAAACCTTATTCGATCAAACACCACAAGTAGCAGAAGTCCGAAATTATTTTCAATCGCGATGGGAACCACCGGTTAATTTAAAGCAAGACTTGGAATATCAGATCATCCTTGATGCCAATGGGTCTCTGGAAAAAATTACCCCTTTAGGAAGGGTTGCAGAAACCCATTTGTCAACTCTGCCCTTACCGCAAGCCAATCAACATTTTGTCTCGGCTTCTCCAACACAAGCCAACCAAAAGATGAGATTAGTCTTTCGTTCTAACGGTCAAATCAACACCTTTTTGATTAGTGCAAAGTAATAAGCAGTTCAATCTTAGTGCATTGACGAATCAATCAATCTCCTAACCTGAGACATCTGTGATCAAAATCGTTATCATTTAAAGCATAGTATCGCTTTTTAAAAGTTCTGTGAGTCAGTGTCTTAATCCGGATTGTCTCTATCGAATTCCTCTCTTGCCTCTGAAGCCTCCCAAAGAGCAGTTTTGTGAACGTTGTGGCAGTAAACTTTTGCTACGAGAACGCTATCGAGCCATTAAGCCCCTCAGTGCTGGGGGATTTGGTAAAACATTTGTGGCAATTGATGAAGATAAGCCATCGCGGTCTTATTGTGTGATTAAGCAGTTTTTTCCTCAAGCACAAGATTATTTTTCTTTGGAGAAGGGATCGGTACTCTTTGAACGGGAAGCAAAGCAGCTCGATGAATTGGGAAAGCACCCACAAATTCCAGAATTATTAGCCTACTTTACAGAAGGAAATTATAAATACTTAATCCAAGAACATATTAGTGGTATTGAGCTAAAAAGAGAGCAAGAAAAATTTGGTGTTTTTAACGAGACAAAACTACTGCAGTTTCTTTATGAAATTTTATTAATCTTAAAATTTATTCACGCTAGGCAGGTGATTCATCGTGATATTAAACCGGAAAATATTATTCGGCGATCGCGCGATCAGAAGCTGGTCTTAGTCGATTTTGGAGCGGTTAAAGACCTAAAAGGTGGGACAATTGCTCCTAACTGTACGATCATTGGTTCGAGTGGCTACGCGGCACCGGAGCAATGGCAAGGAAAAGCGACTATCGCCAGCGATCTCTATAGTGTTGGTGCAACCTGCATTTATTTGCTAACCGGTGTGCAACCCAGCGAGCTTTTCGATCACACCCAGAATCAGTGGACTTGGCAGGAAAAATTAGGCACCAACCACATTAGTGAAGGGTTAAGTCAAATTCTCGATCAACTACTTGCACTTCCCCTTTCACAACGTTATCGTTCTGTTGACGAAGTGTTGTTAGATTGCCAGACTCTGGACCCCACTTTTCCTGATCCGTTAGACGCTGCTCGCTTAGCGATGGTGCCAGTGGCAGCCCCTGGTTCAGAGGAAGCAATTGTAGATTCTACTGCGGATGAGAACTTGAAACCATTCTCTTTCTTAAATGATGATGAGGGCGCGTTTTCCTCGTTTGATGACACCGAAGGAAGTGAAATTGAAACTAGTTTTTCTGGTGATTTGGCTGAACAAGAGGAACTCTCTCCCAAAATTGGTACGATTCACCCCACTTTGCAAAAACTCTTAAATAGCCGTAAAATTCTTAATCCCACTTTAAAAAGACTGGTTGCTAAGCGCGAGCTTGAGTATATTCAAGTTGAAATTCAAGTCAATAGTGCTTTCAAAATTATTGAGCATTCTGATCAGGCAAAACGCTTCGCCACTGTACCTGAATTAATTCAAGTTGGGTTAGATGCCCGTCAAGGTTTTCCCGAATTAGTGGGTTTGGAAAAAATTGCGATGGAAATT
The DNA here is from genome assembly GCA_009909085.1 of Cyanobacteria bacterium GSL.Bin1. NCBI lineage: Bacteria > Bacillati > Cyanobacteriota > Cyanobacteria bacterium GSL.Bin1. The sequence continues at coordinate 3,843 of JAAANX010000202.1, forward strand.
ATGCAAGGTCAAAGACGAAGTTTGCAATTAAAAGAGATTTCCAGAGAGCAATCCTCCTGGAAAACGATCTATTTTGACCTCTATTTTACCTGCGATCCCGGCGAGTCTCTAAGCAACAATCGCTTAATCATTTTGATTATTGAAGCAACCGAATGGCTTGAGGAAGCCGAGAAATTAAATGTCTTCCCAGCTCAATTGCCAACGAATCATTTATGATTTCTAGAACCGTTGGTCATGTCTTTTTCAAAATGAGGAACGTCCTTGGGCTAGCAAGGCTGTTCCATAAGCAGCATCCATTTGGGGTGAAGGCTGCACCGGTACTTGCAAGTATCGTTCTCGAATCGTTTGCCACACCTGATTTTTTGCCCCCCCACCTGCCGTATAAACCCGATGTAATGGAGTTGCCCCCAATGCTTGTAATTTTTCATAGCCTTGGCCTTCAATGCGAGCAATACTTTCTAATAATCCTTGCAAAAACTTGACATCACTCTCCGGACGAGGCATCAGTTGCGGAGATAAATTGGGATTATTAATCGGAAAGCGCTCTCCCGGTTTGACAAGCGGATAATAGTCTAAGTGAGTCGGTTGTGTCGGATCGATTTGATCCGAAAGCTGTCTTAACTGCTGATCGCTGAAAAACTGCTTTAACACTGCCCCCCCAGTATTCGATGCCCCACCGGTTAACCATAAATCGCCAAAGCGATGACTATAAACCCCATACTCGGCGGCTTGAACCGGCGTCTCACTCAGTAACTTCAACACTAGTGTTGAACCCAGGGAAGTGACGGCTTCTCCCGGTGTCCTCGCCCCACTGGCAATAAAGGCAGCAATACTATCGGTGGTTCCCGTACCAACTTGACAATCAGCCGGAAACCCGAATTTTTGGGCAATCGCAGCCGTAACGGTTGCGACTGGGGTTCCTGGCGCTAACACTTGCGGTAAACTTTCAAAATTCAGTAAATGAGTGAGCCATTGAGGATAGCAGAGGTTTTCCACATCATAGCCAAGCTTCAGCGCATTGTGATAGTCGCTAATACCGAGTTTGCCATGAAGGAGAAACCCTAACCAGTCTGCTTGGTGGAGAAAAAAGTGTCCTGGGGCAACCTTCCCTTGCTCCTGCCAATACAAAAATTTCGCTAAGCTAGAGGAAGCACTTTGTACCACATGATCCCCTGGCGCAAGAGTTTGCAAAATTTGGAGAATAGAATCCGGAGTGCGGTCATTGTAGAGAAACGGAGTCGTGATTGGAGTGCCTGCGCGATCGCAGAGCAAAACAGTACTAGAGGTACCATTAATACTGATACACCGAATCGAGCGCCTCATCGAAAGGGGAATTTGATTGCAAAGACAAAACAGCGCATTGTGCCACTGTCCGACCCACTCATCGGAATTGGTAAAAGCATACTCCTGCTGCTCTTGAATGATCTTATGTTCATCAATAACAACACATCTGGCTCCCGAGGTGCCAAAATCAATTCCCAAGTCAAACATATTTCCGAAGCTGATAACTAATTACCAGTAACAGGAGAGTGGTAACGATGCGGAACCCGGGACTTGAACCCGGAAGTTCTTGCGAACACTAGAACCTGAATCTAGCGCGTCTACCAATTCCGCCAGTTCCGCTAGCGTGTCCATCGAAACAGTCCGAAAAAACACAATCTCACATTGCTAAGGATTTGTCAAGTGCTAGCCTGACTTTGACGACAAAAATCAGTAAAAAATTTGAACCTAATTGGGCAGACTGTTTAAGATAGAGAAACCAACTATACTGAATCAACGCCAAGATTTATTTTAACTTGGTTAACTAGCCTAACTCCAGATTGAGATCGCAAGGCAGTGTTAAGAGGATACATAAAAAACCGTTAACATCGAAGTTACCCATCATTAAAGGACCAAGCTGGGGAAGCAGTAGACGGAAAAACGCTGAACTGGGCAATGTATTTACCCAGACAGTCAACCCATCGAAAAGAAACATGAATAACGACAGTATGAAGCAAGGGAAATTTAACGTGAGCCATCATAATCAATCCCTGAATAATTTAGCCCCTGACCAAGGGCAACCTTGGCTAGTGGAGGAACGAGACGCTTGTGGCGTTGGTTTTATTGCCTCCAAAGATGGTCATGGTAGCCACAAATTAATCCAACAAGCCGTTACAGCTCTCGGGTGTTTAGAACATCGGGGGGCGTGCAGTGCTGACCGTGATTCTGGGGATGGGGCAGGAATTATGAGTGCCATTCCCTGGCAATTGTTCCAAAAGTGGTTAAAAGAAAATAACCTTTTTGTTCCCTCACGTGAACACCTAGCAGTGGGAATGCTATTTTTGCCTTTAGATGAGGAACAAGCCGCCAGCGTGCGTAGCTGTGTGGAAAAAGTGCTGAAACAGCACTGCTTGTATGTAGTGGGTTGGCGTCCCGTTCCTGTGCAGCCAGAAGTCCTCGGAGAACAAGCGCAAGCGAACCGACCGCGTGTGGAACAAGTCCTCTTGGCATCCCCAACGCAACAAGGGGATGACTTAGAAAAAACCCTCTATATCACCAGCGCTGAAATCAAACAAGAAGTGACCGCCTCAGCCGGGTTAGATCATCCTGATGACTTCTACATTTGCTCGTTCTCCAATCGCACGATTGTCTATAAAGGCATGGTGCGTTCGGTAGTTTTAGGAGAATTCTATCTCGACTTTAAAGATCCAGACTTTATCAGTCCCTTTGCCATTTATCACCGCCGCTTTAGTACCAACACCATGCCGAAATGGCGATTAGCCCAGCCAATGCGGATGCTAGGTCATAATGGGGAAATTAATACGCTCCTGGGCAATATTAATTGGATGTCAGCGCGGTTGAACGATTTAGCTGCTCCGCACTTAACCCAAGAAGAAATGGCGAGTTTGCCGTTGGTGAGTCAGGACAAAAGTGACTCAGCAAACTTAGATAACGTGATGGAGCTTTTGGTTCAAGCCGGGCGCAGTCCCATGGCAGCGTTGATGATGCTAATTCCAGAAGCGTATCAGAATCAACCCGAATTAGCTGATCGCCCTGAAATTATTGATTTCTACGAATATCACAGTGGGATTCAAGAGCCTTGGGATGGACCGGCTTTAATTGTCTTTAGCGATGGCAAAACGGTGGGGGCAAACTTAGACCGTAATGGTTTACGTCCCGCCCGCTACTGTATTACCAAAGATGATTACGTCATTGTCGGTTCCGAAGCGGGTGTGTTGCCCATTCCCGAAGCAGAAATTGTGGAAAAAGGTCGTCTCGGTCCTGGGGAAATGCTTGCTGTTGATTTAGAACATCACGAAATCCTCAAAAATTGGGAGATTAAGCAACAAGTCGCTCGAGAAGCCCCCTATGGACAATGGTTACGGGAAGGACGGAAAACGGTTGAGTTACAACCGTTTCCTGAAACCCCTCAAATGGAGAACACCGAGGTTCTGCAAAAACAGTCGGCATTTGGCTACACCGCAGAAGATGTGGAAATGATTATCCAGCCGATGGCAACGCAGGGGAAAGAACCGACTTTCTGTATGGGGGATGATATTCCTTTGGCGGTGTTATCGGATAAACCGAGGTTACTCTTTGACTACTTTAAACAACGCTTTGCTCAGGTCACGAATCCTCCCATTGACCCCTTACGGGAAAGCTTGGTGATGTCCTTGCAGATGTCGTTGGGAGAACGGGAAAACTTGTTAGTAGCAACCCCAGAACACGCCCATATGCTACAAATTAAAACGCCAGTTTTGAATCAAAGTGAACTGGATGCGGTGAAGAATTCTGGGTTTGCGAGCACCGAACTCTCCACGCTATTTTCTGTTGCTGATGGTCCCCAATCTTTAGAAAATGCTCTCAAACGCCTACAAACCGAAGCAGCCGCAGCAGTGAAAGCCGGTAATAAAATTTTAGTGCTCTCGGATCGCGCTGGCGACGGCATCAATGAAGAATATAGCTATATTCCGCCCCTATTAGCAGTGGGAACCGTTCACCATCACTTGATCCGGGAAGGGCTACGAATGAAAGCTTCTTTAGTGGTGGATACTGCCCAGTGCTGGAGTACCCATCATTTTGCTTGTCTCATTGGTTATGGCGCTTCTGCGGTTTGCCCGTATTTAGCATTAGAAAGTATCCGGCAATGGTGGGCGGATAGTAAGACCCAAAAGCTAATGGAAAAAGGACGCATGGAGAAAATTTCTTGTGTGGAAGCGCAAGAACACTATCGCCATGCCGTAGAAATGGGCTTACTGAAAATTCTGTCGAAGATGGGCATTTCCTTGCTGTCGAGTTATAACGGCGCACAGATTTTTGAAGCGATTGGTCTCGGTGCAGATATCATTGACATGGCATTTGCCGGGACAACTTCTCGCGTTGGCGGTTTGAATCTTTCGGAAGTGGCGCAAGAAGTGATGAACTTCCATCATCGGGCATTCCCTGAGTTACAAGGGAAAAAATTAGAGAACTTTGGCTTCTTTAATTATCGTCCGCGTGGGGAATATCACATGAATAGCCCCGAGATGGCGAAAGCATTGCATCAAGCGGTGGCGGGGCAAGATTATGACCACTACGAGGTTTATACCAAGCACCTCGAAGAACGCCCAGCAACTGCCTTGCGAGATTTATTAGATTTCAGCAGCGATCGCGCTTCCATTCCCTTAGAAGAAGTGGAACCGGTCGAAGAGATTGTCAAACGCTTCTGCACCGGGGCAATGTCTCTGGGGTCACTCTCGCGAGAAGCCCATGAAACCCTTGCGGTTGCCATGAATCGCATCGGTGGTAAATCTAACTCCGGTGAAGGGGGAGAAGATCCCACCCGCTTTATTGTCATGGATGATGTGGATGCAGAAGGTAATTCACCGACCTTCCCCCACCTCAAAGGGTTACAAAATGGCGATACCGCCAGTTCGGCAACCAAGCAGGTCGCTTCCGGACGGTTTGGGGTGACGCCAGAATACTTAATGAGCGGTCAACAAATTGAAATTAAAGTGGCGCAAGGGGCAAAACCCGGTGAAGGGGGACAACTCCCCGGGAAAAAAGTCAGCCCTTATATTGCCATGTTACGGCGCTCGAAACCGGGCGTTCCGCTGATTTCCCCACCGCCTCACCATGATATTTATTCCATTGAAGATCTATCTCAGTTAATCTTTGACTTGCACCAGGTTCATCCCCAAGCGAAAGTGTCGGTGAAACTCGTAGCTGAAATTGGCATTGGTACAGTTGCCGCTGGGGTCGCTAAAGCAAATGCGGATGTCATTCAAGTATCCGGTCACGACGGCGGAACCGGTGCCTCTCCTCTCTCTTCTATTAAACATGCCGGTACCCCTTGGGAGTTGGGTGTGAGTGAAGTCCATCGCATGTTACTGGAAAATCAACTGCGCGATCGCGTTCTACTTCGTGCCGACGGTGGCTTCAAAACCGGCTGGGATGTCCTGATGGGTGCCTTGATGGGCGCAGAAGAATACGGGTTTGGTTCCGTTTCTATGATTGCCGAAGGGTGTATCATGGCGCGAATCTGCCATACCAATAACTGTCCGGTTGGGGTTGCGACACAACAAGAAAAACTCCGCAAACGCTTTACGGGGACACCCGGTCATGTGGTTAACTTCTTCTACTTTGTTGCGCAAGAAGTGCGGATGTTACTTGCCCGTTTAGGGTATCGCCGTCTTGATGAAGTGATTGGCCGGTCTGACCTGCTTAAGCATCGGGACAACATGAAGGTGACTAAAACCCAGTCTCTAAACTTAGATTGTCTGATCAATCTACCCGATGTCCGGGACGATCGCAGTTGGTTACAACATGAGGCGGTTCACAGTAATGGTCCGGTTTTAGATGATGAGTTATTGAATGATACCGAGATTACCCAAGCGATCAATAACCAAACTCAGGTCACGAAGTCCCTTAAAATTGTCAACACTGATCGTGCCGTCGGTGCAAGAATCGCCGGTAAACTGGCGAAGCAGTATGGCGATACTGGCTTTAAAGGGCAAATTAACCTGAATTTCCAAGGGGCGGCCGGACAAAGTTTTGGCGCGTTTAACCTCACTGGAATGAACCTGAAACTGACTGGCGAAGCCAATGACTATGTGGGTAAAGGCATGAACGGTGGCGAAATCGTGATTGTTCCCCCAGCAGAAGCCAACTATGAACCGGCAAATAACGCCATCATTGGCAATACTTGCTTGTATGGGGCAACCGGTGGCCATCTCTATGCCAATGGTCAAGCCGGAGAACGCTTTGCGGTTCGTAACTCCTTTGGACACGCCGTTATCATGGGCGCCGGCGATCACTGTTGTGAATATATGACCGGTGGTGTCGTTGTGGTCTTAGGCAAAACCGGACGCAATGTGGGTGCGGGAATGACCGGCGGTATTGCCTACTTCCTTGATGAAGAAGATAACTTACCCGCTAAGATCAATACTGAAATTGTCAGCTATCAGCGTATTGTGAGCAAAGCCGGGGAAGCCCAACTCAAAGCGTTAATTGAAACTCATGTTCAACGCACGGGTAGCAAAAAAGCTCAGATGATTCTTGATCATTGGGAAACCTATCTGCCTAAATTCTGGCAAATTGTTCCTCCTTCCGAAGCTGAAACGGCAGTTGCCAATGCGGAAGTTTCAGAAGAAGAAAAGACACTCACCAGTGTTTAATTATTCCTATCTGCCATAGGAATTGAAATCAAATAGCGCACCTAATTTTTGTTAGGTGCGTTTTTTGTCTTTTACCTTAGTTTCGTAAAATTAATTATTCATTGCTCTTCGTTGTTGCAATTGAAATACTGTCTTTTGATGAGTTTCGCGGTCAATCGGATAGAGAAAGATTAACAGTAAACTACCGAGTAAGGGAATAGTAGGCAAAAGAATGACAGTAATCGCAATCGTAACTAACGCTGATTCTGGTTGTTCTAGGGGAGGGAGTGCTTCTCGAAAACCAGCAAACGCTAAAATTTGTCCAAATAAAAATAAGCCCAACGCTTGTGCCATTTTGTTGGCAAACAACATAATACTATTAAACACGCCTTCTCGTCGTTGTCCCGTTTGTAATTCCTCCCAATCAATGGCTTCCGGGACCATAGAAGGGGGAATGAGAAAGGCTGCTGCCATGCCAACTCCTTGTAAAGTGGCAATCAAATAAATCCATGCTGCTTGTTCAGGTTGTAAATAAAAGAGTCCGCAGTTGCCAATTACCCAAATGCTAATTCCTAACCAAAACGTTGCTTTTTTTCCCAGTTGAGCGCTAATCGGTTGCCAAATAAAAATAGCCAGGAAGGTAGCGATTTTCATGCTGAGAGTAATGGACGTAATTGCTGATTCCGGGAGGCGTAAATTATTAACAATAAAATAGGGTAAAATCGTCGGGGCAACTAAAAGTGCCATCCAAGACAAGGAATAGATGCCTAAGAGGAACCAAAACGGTCGATTCTGAGTAATCTTTTTTAAGTCTGCTAAGTTCACCCGGCGTTTCGTTGCTTTCTGTTCTTCTTCTTCCGTTTGCCAAGAACACCACCCAATTGAAAATAAGGTCGCGATCGCGCAAACCGTTCCTAAAATCGGTAGTTGCTGTTGCGGTTGATCACTCCAGCCATTTAACCCCTGCATCAGTAATAGCGAGAAGGTACTGGCACTCATCGCAAAGCCAAACCGCCAACTATTGAGACGAATATGTTCTTGGTTGTCTTCGCTGAGATCGGTTAAGAGGGCACTATAGGGGATGAGAAAGCAAGCAAAACTGACTTGAAAGAAAATGGCAACGATCAGATAGTAACCGTAAAGTTGCCAATCCGTGAGGGGTGGAATCCACCAATGTAGCGCAAAGCTAATTGCCATAATTGGCGCACTAGCAAGCATCCAGGTATGACGTCTTCCCCAACGAGTGTGGGTTTGGTCACTCAAGGGACCCACAATTAAAGTGGCAATGGCATTACACCCTTTACTCAATAACAAAATCGTTCCCGCAATATTCGGGGGAACGCCAGCAGCAGTGGTGAGGAAGAAAAAGAAGAAGATAATCAACACATTTAAGGACATCGAAGGACCGAAATCTCCAATTCCGTAAGCAATGCGCGTTGATCGGGCGAGTTTTTCTGTCGATGGCTGTGTTGAGGTCATAGTGATAGGTCATTTGTGTGGAAAGTGAGTCTTCCCTCTCCCTAAAATTAAAACACGCTTAAGAATTCTTATCACTTCTGCCCTGAAAAAGAGATTTATATTAATTTTTATAATCTTTATTGAGGTTGGTCAAAACAGCAATTGTCATCCATCGTGGGTAATACTTCAATTAAAATTGCTGAAAGTATTGTTATAAAGAGATTTAAGTAAAAATAATTTTTTGGACGCCCTGACCAAAAGGAAGATTAATCTGAAAAAGGAAGGCGCGATCGTGACATCTTTCTTAACAATATTCTAAGATAAGGACGGCGATACTTCCCTCGCAAAAGCAAATATCATAATCATCCTCAGCAGAATTAATAGAGAGTATTGGCAAATGACGATCACCAACGATAAACCGAGTCAAAAAACCGCAAGACCTGTCACTCCCTTGGGGATTTTGGTTCAGCAGTTAGAACAAATTGTGGAACAAGGAAAACAAGAAGGAATTTCTTCTGAGTTACAAAGCGCAATTGAAAGTGCATTTGAACTGGGTGCTGGACTCGACCCTTATCTAGAAAGAATCACGACCCAACAATCAGACGCCTTAGCCAATTTGGATCGCAAAACCCGTGAGGAAGATTGGAGTCAATGTTTTTCTGATGGGGAAACCGTCCGTCAATTAGAACAGGAAATGCTATCGGGTCATATTGAAGGACAAACCTTAAAGATGTTTGTTCACATGACTGGTGCGAAACGAATTTTAGAAGTGGGGATGTTTACCGGTTATTCCGCACTCGCGATGGCGGAAGCCCTTCCGGAAAACGGTCGTGTGGTTGCTTTAGAAGTTGACCCTTACACCGCACAACTGGGTCGCAACTGCTTTCATGTCTCGCCTCACGGTCAAAAAATCGAAATTATGGTCGATTCTGCGATTAACAGCCTGAAAAAGTTAGCTGCAGATGGTCAGTCGTTCCAACTGGCGTTTATTGATGCAGATAAGACCGAATATAAGGATTACTATCACCTGTTGCTAGATGAAGGGCTATTGGAAGCGGGTGGTTACATTTTTGTAGACAATACCTTGTTACAAGGACAGGCGTATCTTCCACCTGAAAAACGTAGTGTTAATGGTGACGCGATCGCGCAATTTAATCAAATGGTCGCTGATGATTCCCGTGTGGAACAAGTTTTACTTCCTCTCCGCGACGGCTTAACACTGATTAGAAAGCGATAAATTATTTCTACAAAACACAGGGAAAGGTTGATCGCATCAGCAATTTTTCATTCTGTTGCCTTTTCCCTGTGCTCTTTCAAAAAAGAACGAATCACTCACAACCAAGAACAAATAACAATGCTTCTATTTGTCCAAGGGCGGCTCAATTCCGCACTGAAAACGATGGGGACGTTAACTTTATTGTTAATCACCTTCCCCATCAATTTAATCACCGTCTTATTTTCAGGTTTAACTCAGGAGAAACTTAGGCAAGCCGTAACCACCAACCCTAAGCGTATCCTGATTACCGGTGGCAAAATGACAAAATCGCTACAATTAGCGCGATCGTTTTATCAAGCCGGACATACTGTTTTTCTCGTTGAAACTCACAAATATTGGCTATCTGGTCATCGTTTTTCCCAAGCCGTCAGCGGGTTTTACACCGTTCCCGCACCGGAAAAAGACCCAGAAGGCTATCGTCAAGGACTGCTGGATCTTGTTAAAAAAGAACAGATCAATGTTTTTATTCCCGTTTGCAGTCCTGTTTCCAGTTACTATGATTCCACTGCAAAACCGTTACTCTCACAAGTAGGTTGTGAAGTCATTCATTTCGATACAGACATCACCGCAATGCTGGACAATAAATATGAATTTTGCAAACAAGCGCAAGCCCTAGGACTATCTGCACCGAAAGTTTTTAAGTTTACTTCTCCCCAACAGGTTTTAGATTTTGACTTTGCAACCGATGGTAGTCGCTACATTATTAAAAGTATTAACTATGATTCCGTTCGCCGTTTAGATCTAACCAAACTTCCCTTTCAAGGAATGGAAAGCTATATTAAAATACTTCCCATTTCCGAGGAAAATCCTTGGGTCATGCAAGAGTTTATTCGGGGGAAAGAATTTTGTACTCATAGCACTGTTCGCAATGGCAAAATTCAAGTCCATTGTTGTTCTGAATCTTCTCCCTTTCAAGTCAATTATCAACAAGTAAGTCACCCAAGAATTTTCGCTTGGGTCAAACATTTTGTCGGGGAATTAAAGTTAACTGGTCAAATTTCTTTTGACTTTATCGAAACCCCAGATGGCAATATTTATCCCATTGAATGTAACCCTCGCACCCATTCTGCGATCACGATGTTTCATGACCATCGGGATCTCGCTTCCGCTTATTTAGAAGATCATAATCATTCTGAACCCATCGCCCCTTTACCCAACAGCAAACCGACTTACTGGTTATATCACGAACTGTGGCGACTAACTGAAGTCCGTTCATTGGCAGACTTAAAAAACTGGTGGCAAAAAATTGCTCAAGGAACCGATGCCATTTTCCGCAAAGATGACCCCTTACCCTTTTTATTTGTGCATCATTGGCAAATTCCCTTATTACTTTTAAGTAACTTAAAACGTTTCCCAGATTGGATTCGCATTGATTTCAACATCGGAAAAATTGTCAAATTAGGAGGAGATTAATTCATGTCTTTATTACGCGTTTTACACTTAGCTGGGTCAAGCGTTTCGGAATTTTATTACAACTTGTCCATGTTGTATGCAAAAGAAGTGGTGCAACCCGCCAATGTAAAAAGTTACTATGCAGTGGTGCATCCAGATGGCGTTTGGCAACTGGGATCATCTTTAGATGATTTATCTCAGAAGTTATCGTTGCAAGAAATGATCGCGCGACTCCCCAAGGTTGATGTCGTTGTTCCTCATTTATTTTGCTTTCCGGGGATGACCAGTTTTCGGGGATTTTTTGAAGACTTACTCGGTTTACCCGTGGTTGGTTCTCCCGCCCAGTGTACCGCATTAGCCAGCAATAAAGCCCACACCAGAAGCGTTGTAGAAGCAATGGGCGTTCCTGTTGCAAAAGCGCAACAAGTCCGTTCTGGAGATACAGTGACGATGGAACCCCCGTTTATTGTCAAAGCCAACTCCGAAGATAATTCCTTAGGCTTAACTTTAGTCAAAACCAAAGATCAAATTGCAGCAGCGTTACAGACAGCCTTTGCCTATGATGATACCCTACTCATCGAAGATTATATTCCTGGACGGGAACTGCGCGTGGGTGTGATTGAACGCGGGAATGAATTATATGTTCCCTCGATGATTGAATACTTATTTCCTAAAGATCACACCATTCGGACCACTCAGGATAAGTATGACCTACAAGCCGATGGAACACCTGGAAAACAACCAGACCAACCCGTCGCGAAACCCCAGTGTCCTGCCGAAGTTACGCCAGAATTATTTGAGAAACTCGCAGATGCAGCGAGGAAAGCCCATATTGCCCTAGGCTGTCGCGATTATTCCCTATTTGATTTTCGCGTTCATAAAGAAACCGGTGAACCTTATCTTTTAGAAGCGGGTCTGTTTTGGTCATTCGGGGAAATTAGCATGATTTCTCGGATGCTACTTGCAGATGGGGAAGTATTAGAAGATGTAGTGGCTGAAGTTTGGGGTAAGGCTTCTCAACGGTCTCAAGCGCGACGTTTGCAGGAGTCTATGATTTAGTTAACTGGCAAGCCAGTAAGATAATTTACCAGTTTCCGCTTTTATCTGTTAGCGAAAATTTTCACTACAATAAATTTAATTATTTTGGCTCTCCTAGGGTGGTTATGACAAAATAATAGCAAATAACGCCCAAAAAGCTTGCATGGTAAGCTTTACGGAATTGTAAAAATCAAATTTTTCTAAAATTTGATTTTTGTTTCGTTGCACCCCCTGAATTGACTAGGGATTGAGCTGCTATCAATGTATAAATTAGTATATCTAGTGCAGCGCGGTAGAAGTAACTGACCACTAAAGTTGAGCCAAAATCAATGCTTTCGAGCATTCGCTAACCGGTCAACTATTTTTGCCAGGCTGCACTAGATAAGCACTCAGAAAATTGAATTGATTATTCTCCTCGGAGTCTGACAGAAGTAGAGATAGCAAGTTGGGTTAATGATTAGAAATGATGTTAACGCTTACAACTGATTTTGGGTTAGAAGATGTTTATGTTGGGGTAATGAAAGGTGTAATTGCTAATCTTAATCCTGACTTGAAAGTCATTGATCTCACCCATCAAGTTCCACCGCAAAACATTGCAGCAGGACGCTTTTGTTTAATGAATGCGGTGCCGTATTTCCCAGAGAATACAGTTCATGTCGCAGTGGTTGATCCGGGAGTAGGCAGTGAACGGAAAGGGTGCGCGATCGCGTTTTCAGAAGGTTATTTAGTTGGTCCGGATAACGGTTTATTCAGTGGGGTGATCCGGCAATTTCCTGCGCAAAAGGCGGTTGCTTTAACCAATCCCCAATATTGGCGGGTTGAAACAGTCAGTCACACCTTTCATGGACGAGATATTTTTGCCCCTGTTGGGGCACACTTAGCTCGTGGCGTTCCCTTAGAAGAATTGGGAGAACCGATCCCTCTGGATCAACTCACCGATTATTCTTTTCCCGAACCAGAAATAAAGGCCGATCAAATCCTTGGGTCAATTCAATATATCGACTATTTTGGCAACTTAATTACGAATATTCCAGCGACAGCTGTACAAGGGAAACAATGGTGGGTTACACTTAACCAACAACAAATTCGCAGTGCCAAAACCTACAGTAGCTTTCCACCGCAACAGTTACTTGCTCTCATTGGTAGTCATGGTTGGGTAGAAATTGCCATAAATCAAGGGAATGCTGCTGCTGCCTTATCTTTAAGTTACGGGAGTATGATTGCTTTGAGATTTGCCCTCAGCTCAACTGACTTCGAAAAGAGGAGAAGCCAAAATTAGGGAATTAATGGGCGGGAATGCTTTGACGAGTTGCCTTAGATTTCAGCCATTGGAAGGAGACCAAATTTAACAATAACCCAATTAAAAGTAAGAGGATCATCAACACAATTTGATACCAAGGGGCACCCACCGTCACATCTGCAATTAAATGACCTAAATTCAAAAAAGAATAGACAATCGTCAAGCCAAAGTGAAAACTTCGATAAGATTTTGCCTGAGTAAAAGTGGAGGCAATAATCGCTAACATCGGTAAAGTAAAAAAGATTAACATGAAGCCAAAGACATTATGCAAATTGCCACCAATATGAGAATGCTGTATTTCGAGATCATGAAAAAGCGGCATTAATGCTAGATCGGTATGAAAAAGCATCCCCAACAGAAATGATGTCCAAAGTGCATTAATTTTAGCGGGATAACTATTGGACATAATATTTCTCCCTATATTTTATTTTTAAATATATTTTTGATTATTATAGCAAAAAAATAAACTTAAATTCCCTTCATGAAGTTCCGTTTCAAGTAGCAATAAAATGAGCTGAAATTCTTTCATTTTCCAGCATCTTTTTAACTCGATGATTGGGCTAGAATTGCTGATCTTGCGCCTCTCTCCCAGTGAAGACGACAGTTAATATAACTTAATATAATATAGAAATGCCGTTATGCAATCATTTCAGAGTAAAGGAACTGAAAAACGATGCTCTTTTCATTAGCAACGCAAAACTTAGGACAACAAACCCTCAACCGAATCGCTGAATTTGCCCTCTCCACCCAGTTGGATGAATCAGAAAGCCTCAGTGTTGATATTCAAACCGATCCCAGTTTACTAGCGCAAGGGAAACTGTCCTCACTGACGATTGATGGTCAAGGCTTGGTGATGCAAAAGGACTTGCGGATGCAACAAATGCTGATTCAGCTGGAAAACATTGCAGTGAGTCCCATGAAAGCTTTAACCGGAAATATTGAGTTAACAGAAACCAGTCAGGGTCAAGCCCATATCCTTCTTAAGGATAGTGACATCAACCGGGCTTTTAATTCTCAAACCTTGCGCGATCAAATGCAAAACTTACAGATGCAAGTTGATCAGCAGTGGGTGACACTCGATGTTTTAGCGGTGGAGTGTCATCTTTTCCCGCAAGGTGCCATTGGCATTGATGCTAAAATTAGAATCCAAGAAACTGGGGAAATTCAACAGACTTATTTCACGAGCATCCCCCAGGTGAGAGATGGCGGTAGAGGTGTTGCTCTGGATCAGGTGAGTTACGCAGAAGGAAAAGAGTTATCGCCCCAGCTGACCGAAGCGTTATTAACAGAAGCGAGAAATATCCTGAATTTGAAGAATTTTGAAATGGATGGTATTGCTTTAGAAATTAAGCAGTTAAATGTGAAAAAAGGAGAATTAAAACTAAGCGCGATCGCGCAAATTACGAAATTTCCAAAACCGTAATTTTTGTCATTCGTCATTGGTCATCGGTCATTCGTGATGAGGCTTTAAAATTAATGAATGCTGAAAAGTGATCACTTAATTCATCGCCAAAATGGGGAAAGTATTATCCCCAAGCAACTGCTAATCGAAGAAAATAATAGTGCCGTTCATCTGGCAGAAGAACTAATTGCTTGCTTTGAAAAAGCAGTGGGAAGCCCGCAAAAAGAGCTCGATCGCGCCCTTGCTGATTTAGAAGGAGATCGCACCGATTATCGCATTCAGCGGGGGTTAGCCCACCTCCTCAAAAATCATTTCTCTACTTTTGAGATTGTAAGTCCTCTTGAACCACAAGCCCTACGAGAACTTGTTTTCACGCAAGCTGCCCACACAACGCCCACTCCCCATAATCGTCAAATCACCCTGGAATTAATCGCTGATCAACTCAGCGAGGAACTGAACCGCACGGTAATGGTTTCTGAAATTACGCAAGGACTCTACGCCGACTTACAAGAAAATCGCATCCTCACCCAGTTTGAAACACCTGCACCAGAAACTCTCCTGCACCGCTACAATCTTGCCCAAGTGCAGGGAATTCTCTATCGCGCAACTTATATCGAAATTAACGCCCATCGCAATGTTCCCGGACAATATAAACTCCTCTTCCGCTACTTGAAACTGTTTCAATTAATGGCCTATATCGAAGGGGATGCCGATCATGGCTTTACCATTACTATTGATGGACCCGCGAGTGTCTTTAAGTCGAGTACCCGTTATGGTTTAGCCTTAGCAAAACTTCTTCCCGCCTTGTTGCACGTCAGTCGGTGGGAATTGAAAGTGATTTTAGAAATGCGCGATCCTTATAGCAAAACCATTCAGAAAGGACGCTTTAGTCTTGATAGCCACTGCGGACTAGTCAGTCACTATGCGCCGGGAAAGCCTTACGATAGCCTACTAGAAGAGTCATTCGCAAAACGATGGGAGAAAGAAAAAACGGAGTGGAAATTAGAACGGGAAGTAGATCTCATCCCCATTCCCGGAAGTGTGATGATTCCCGACTTTCGTTTAGTTCATCCTCATGGGGAGGAGTTTCTCCTCGAAATCGTTGGCTATTGGCGACCCGACTATCTCCGGAAAAAATTTTCCCAGGTCCGAAAAGCGCAAGTGGACAACTTGGTTCTAGCCATCTCGGAAAGACTGAACTTAGACAAAGCTGGTGTAAATTTTCAGAATGTTCCGGCAAAACTGGTGTGGTTCAAGGATAAATTATCTCCTAAGGCAGTCTTAGCGGTTTTAGCCGAGGATTAATATAATAAGGAATTGTTACAATCCTTAACGAGAACGAGAGAGAGGACAATTATGGATTTACCAGAATCAGTGAAAGTGTGGTCGCAATTTTTCCACCCTGCTTTTATGTGGGTTTTGTTAGGGGTTGCGGTTTACGCCCTAGTTTCCGGAATTCAAAGTAAAAAAGCACGGACTGCAGAAGACAAAGAAAAGAAAAAAGAATTTGCCCCGAAAAGAGACAAGCATCATCTTGTCGGTTCCATTTTGCTATCTCTGTTAGTCATCGGCAATCTCGGCGGAATGGCAATTACTTATATCAACAATGGTAAATTATTTGTCGGTCCTCACTTATTAGTGGGTTTAGGAATGCTTGCGATTATCGCGACTTCTGCTGCTTTAGTTCCTTTGATGAAAAAAGAAAACAATATTGCCCGTAATCTTCACATTAGTTTGAATCTAGTTTTACTGGGATTATTTAGTTGGCAAGCCTTAACAGGAATGCAAATTTTGTTCAAAATTGTTGGCAGTCTCGGGGGTAGTGACGCTGCTTAATTCTTGGCTATAAATAGCATCGAGGTTAGGTTTAGTTAACTAAGCCTAACCAACAGATCATGAGTTCTTCCTAAAAAAATATTCTGAATCTTATTCAAGGGTTAGAATTTATATTTTCGCAATCGGGTAGTTATTTAAATTCACTAAACATCATCTGGAATTATAAGATTAATCATCTGCTTTTTATTTTTTCGATAAATCCTAAAGTCACTGTCTAAAGTGAAGACGACACTATTAGAATAAATTTCACTCATTCTGACTAAGCAAGCATCAGCTAAAGACATAGGGACAGAACAATACTTTTCCATAAGTTGTCTCACAGACTCCAATTCTTGATCTAAGCGAAAAGAAATCTTGATTTTTTCTTGACTCAGTAGCTTAAAAACTATCTCTTCCCCTTTATTAATTGTACTTAATAAAAAGCAAGTTTCAGTAATCACTGGTTCGCAAGTGATTAGAGGTGAGGGAATATTGTTCAATTGTTTTTTTACCCATGAGTGATATTGTTCAGTAGAATTGAGAAAAGCAACTAAAAAACCTGTATCAACAATCCCTACTTGTCTCATTGTTTCCCCAACTCTTTTAAATATTGTTTATTAGTGGCAAGATCTCCGGGTCCTCCTTCCAAACATCCAGCAAATTCAGCAGCATCTTCTAAAAATGAGGTTCTTTCTTCTGGATTAACTGATACGTCTCGGTAACGTCTTTTTAGAATTTGGATAAAATCAATCAGTAACTCTTGGGCTTCTTCAGGGAGTTCTTGGATTTCTTGGTTCAATTGTTCTATCTTAGTCATGAAAGTTAGCTTTTTATCAAATTACAATAGAATCCTAACTTCATTATAAAAACTCTCTTCAATTAGGATCCTAATAGCTATTTTTTAAGAAACCGATCGCGCCCCTGAAGTCAACCCCCAAAACTCGCTGCAATCACTACCACTCAAGGGATAGGGACTTAAGCTATAATAGGAAAGTAAATTGCACAAATAAACAGCATTGATCAGAAAAAATTGGGGAATTTCCCCTTTTTTGTCTTGAATTCTGATTAAAACGGAGTTTTTTTAAGTTATGGCCCCTTCCCAAGAGCGGATTATCCCGACCGAACTGCGAAACGAAATGTCTCAATGTTATCTGGAATACGCGATGAGCGTCATTGTCGGTCGGGCATTACCTGATGCGCGGGATGGTTTGAAACCTGTCCATCGACGCATTTTGTATGCAATGTATGAGTTGGGACTCACTGCGGATCGTCCCTTTCGTAAATGCGCCCGTGTGGTCGGGGAAGTTTTAGGGAAATATCACCCGCATGGAGATACAGCCGTTTATGATGCGTTAGTGCGCATGGCGCAACTCTTTTCCATGCGCGACCCGCTGATTAATGGACACGGGAACTTTGGCTCGATCGATAATGATCCCCCAGCAGCGATGCGTTACACCGAATGTCGCCTGCAAGCCCTCTCCACCGATGCGCTACTGCAAGATATTGAGTCCGATACCGTTGATTTTATTGATAACTTCGATGGGTCACAACAGGAACCGATGGTTCTTCCCTCGCGGATTCCACAGTTATTGCTGAATGGATCGTCGGGGATTGCGGTGGGGATGGCAACGAATATTCCTCCCCATAATTTAGGAGAATTAGTGGATGGCGCGATCGCGCTGATTCAAAATCCTGAACTGACCACAACGGAGTTAATGCAGTATATTCCGGGTCCTGATTTTCCCACCGGTGGACAAATTCTGGGACGCAGCGGCATTAAATCGGCTTATTCAGAGGGACGGGGTTCCATTACGATGCGGGGAGTAGCTGACATTGAAACCCTCTCGCAACCGGGACGACAAGAGAAAGAAGCAATTATCGTTACGGAACTGCCTTATCAAAGTAATAAAGCAGCCATTATCGAAAAAATTGCGGAACTGGTTAACGATAAAAAAATTGAAGGCATTTCCGATATTCGCGATGAAAGTGACCGCACGGGAATGCGGATTGTTATTGAACTGCGTCGCGATGCTTATCCACGAGTGGTTCTCAATAACCTGTACAAACAAACGCCCTTACAAATGAATTTTGGGGCGAATATGTTGGCGCTAGTAGAAGGAGAACCGCAACTTCTCAATTTGAAGAAGTTTCTGGAAGTCTTTGTTGAGTTTCGGGTCGAAACCATTACCCGTCGCACCACCTACCTGTTACAGAAAGCGCAAGAACGGGATCACCTCCTACAGGGTTTACTCATTGCCCTGCAAGATATTGAAGCTGTAATTCGCATCATTCGTGGCGCCGCCGATACCCCAACCGCAAAAGCAAGCTTAATTGAACACTTTGGACTTTCGGAAGTGCAAACCGATGCGATTCTGCAAATGCAGCTAAGACGGTTGACCGCCCTAGAAGCCGAAAAAATTGAAGCGGAACACCAAGATTTACTGGCAAAAATTAGTGACTACCAAGATATCCTGGCACGGCGGGAACGCATTGAACAAATTATCCAAACTGAACTCAGCCAAATTAAAGAAAAATATGCTACGCCTCGGCGCACTGTGATTGAAAGCGCAGAAGGGGAAATCGTTGATCTCGATTTAATTGCCAATGAACAGGCGATTATTCTGGTTACCGAACAGGGCTATATCAAACGGATGCCGGTTAATACCTTTGGCTCACAAAATCGGGCAACGCGAGGCAAGTCGGCGACCAAGATGAAAGATGATGATGAGATCGAGCACTTTATTAGTTGTTGCGATCATGATCATCTCTTGTTTTTCAGCGATCGCGGCGTGGTTTACGCCCTCAACGCCTATCAAGTACCGATTGGTTCTCGCACTGCCCGAGGCACTCCTCTACTGCAGATGTTACCCATCTCTCAAGAAGAAAAGATCACCACTGTCTTAGCCGTGCGGGAATTTACTGAAGAAGACTATTTGATTATGCTCACCCGCCAGGGGAATATTAAGAAAACGTCTCTTTCCGCATTTAGTAATATTCGCACCAATGGCTTAATCGCGATTTCCCTTGCGGATGAAGACCAACTGCGCTGGGTGCGCTTAGCGAAAGAAAGCGACAGCATTATTATCGGTTCTCGTAAAGGCATGGCGATTCATTTCCGTGCTAGCCACGAACAACTGCGACCTCTCGGACGGGCAACTCGTGGTGTGAAAGCGATGAAACTCAAGCCGGATGATGAGTTAATCAGCATGGACATTCTGCCGGCGCAAGTGATTGCGGAAATGAAAGAAGAAACCAGTGAGGAAGAGGAGACCCCCCAAGAGTTTACACAGCCCGAAACCCTGTGGATCTTAGCGATCACCAAAGGCGGCTATGGCAAACGGGTGCCCATTACGCAATTCCGCTTACAAAATCGCGCGGGTAAAGGCTTAAGTGCCATGAAGTTCCGCAAACAAGACTGTTTAGCAGCCCTCAAAGTCGTCCATGAAGGAGAAGAATTAATGCTAGTGACCAATCGCGGCATTATTATCCGTCAAGGAAGCGATGCCATTCCTCGGCAGTCTCGCCAAGCAACCGGGGTGCGGGTGCAACGGTTAGATGAAGACGACGCGATCGCTGCTGTCGCACTTGTTCCCCCTGCTGAAGAAGAGGAAGAGGAAGGAGAAGCGAATTGAGGTGTAAGGCAAGGTTAGTTTGACCCTCAAGGGTATGGGCTTTCATGCCCTTAAAATTTAAAAAAGCCAGAACCGTTAAAACATCCTTATTTAATCTTGCCGACCGCTGATAAGCATGACCCCTAATCATTATTCACTACTTCATCAAAAATGTTCTTTAATTAACGTTTGTCTCCCGAAAAGAAAGGATGATCAGTATTATCAAATTGAAATCGAAGAGGGACGAATTAAAAGGCTACAAACTCAAGATCGGATTTCCCTTGAAAATCAAGAATCTCCTGTCATTGACCTAAAAGGGGATTGGCTCTCTCTCGGTGGCGTCGATTTGCAAATTAATGGTGCGTTAGGGTTGCCTTTTCCCGATTTAGAAAGTACGCACTTAGATAAACTCTTGACCCTTACTCAGTTTTTATGGGAACAAGGCATTGATGGTTTCCTCCCAACAATTGTCACGACTTCCCCTGAAAAAATTGCGCGATCGCTGTCTGTTATCGCTGAGTATATTCAACAGTATCAAACTCAAGAGTTCCCGTATGCAAAAATTCTTGGCGTCCATTTAGAGGGTCCCTTTCTTAATCCGAAAAAACGTGGTGCGCACCCGGAAAAATATTTATTAGAGTTCACGCTTGACAACTTTCATCGGTTGATCGGAAAATATAGTGAACAGGTTAGGGTTGTAACTTGTGCGCCAGAAATAAGTTCTGACGAAAGAATAATTGCGAAGCTGCGATCGCGCTATCCTCATCTTCTGATCAGTCTTGGGCATTCCCTCGCTACAGCAACCGCAGCCCAAACTGCCTTTGAACAGGGGGCATCGCTAGTGACACATGCCTTCAATGCCATGCCTCCCCTCCATCATCGTGAACCCGGTTTACTGGGCGCAGCACTGGTGCATTCCGGTGTGAAGTGTGGCTTCATTGCTGATGGACAACATATTTCTCCCACCCTGCTCAAACTTTTACTGCGGATGGGAGAAAGAGACAAACGACTCTTTTTAGTCAGCGATGCCCTTGCGCCCTTGGGACTGGGAGATGGGATTTATCCGTGGGATAGTCGAGCAATTACAGTTACGAATGGGACTGCTCGGCTAGAGGATGGAACCCTTGCCGGAACAACGCTTCCGCTCTTATCAGGGGTGACGAATCTGGTCGAGTGGGGACTGTGTGACATTGAGAGCGCGATCGCGCTAGCCACGGAAAGCCCAAGAGAAGCCTTAGGAGAAACGGGTTTAAGTGTTGGCAAACCAGCAAACTTGTTACGTTGGCATTGGGATGAGACGACACAGCAATTGACCTGGCAACGACTCCCGAACCGTGGACAATTAACAGTTAATCATTAACAATTAATGAGGCAGGATTAACCAAGAACTAAGAACAGATACAATGCAAGACGATAAAACAATTGTCAAAGACTATTTTAATGCCGTTGGTTTTGAACGCTGGCGCAATATTTACGGCGATGGCGAAGTAAACACGGTTCAAAAAGATATCCGCATTGGACATCAACAAACCATTGATACAGTTGTGGGTTGGCTCAAAGCAGACGGCAATTTATCTCAACTGAGTATCTGCGATGCGGGATGTGGAACGGGAAGCCTCAGTATTCCTCTAGCCCAAGCAGGGGCAACCGTTTATGCCAGTGACATTTCCGAAAAGATGGTGGGAGAAGCAGAAAGTCAAGCGAAAGCTGCTTTAGGAGAAGATCATAATCTTCATTTCTCAGTTAGCGATTTAGAGGCCATTAGCGGAAGTTACCACACCGTTATTTGTTTGGATGTTCTCATTCACTATCCCGACCCAGACATTCCAACCATGGTGAAACATCTCGCCGACTGTGCCCAATCTCGTTTTATTATTAGTTTTGCCCCCAAAACCTTTTTCCTGAGTTTGTTAAAGAAAATTGGCGAATTTTTCCCAGGACCCAGTAAAACCACTCGCGCTTACCAACATTCAGAAGCGGAAATTGTTCAAATTCTGGAGAACAACGGGTTTGAAATTAAACGCACGGGCATGACAAGCACTCGCTTTTATTATTCCCGCATCTTAGAAGCGGTACGGGCTTAGAGTGTTACAAACTTTAACAAAATGTGCATTTGGATATAGATTTTTGTTGCAATCGTTAACAAGTCAGCGCGATCGCGCCCTGACTCGTTGATAAACTAAAAAGCAAAACTGCACTCATTATTTAATCCCAAGCTTTACAAAGAAAGAAGCCCAAGCAATAACCTATGGTTAACACTGCCAATAAAGACCAACAAGAATTACGTCCGGGCACTAAACAACCGGCGAAAGAAACCCTTTTAACGCCTCGTTTTTATACCACAGACTTTGACGAAATGGCGCAGATGGATATTTCGGTCAACGAAGACGAACTCCGCGCGATTTTAGAAGAATTCCGTGCTGACTATAACCAAAAGCACTTTATTCGGGATGAAGAGTTTAACCAATCTTGGGAACACCTTGATCCAGAAACCCGCCGCCTCTTTGTAGAGTTTCTGGAACGGTCTTGTACCGCTGAATTTTCTGGGTTTCTCCTCTATAAAGAACTGGGCAGACGCCTCAAAGATTCCAATCCTCTCTTGGCGGAGTGCTTCACTTTGATGTCCCGGGATGAAGCCCGTCACGCTGGCTTTTTAAACAAAGCCATGTCTGACTTTAACCTGTCTCTAGATTTAGGATTTCTCACCAAGAGTCGGAAATACACCTTCTTCAAGCCCAAATATATTTTCTACGCCACCTATCTTTCAGAAAAAATTGGTTATTGGCGTTATATCACCATCTATCGTCATTTAGAACAACATCCGGAACACCGCATCTATCCGTTGTTCCGCTTCTTTGAAAACTGGTGTCAAGATGAAAACCGTCATGGCGACTTCTTTGATGCCATTATGCAAGCCCAACCCTATGTTATTACCGGGTTTATTTCTCGTCTCTGGTGTCGCTTCTTCTTACTCGCGGTATTTGCCACGATGTATCTCAATGATGTGCAACGGTCTGGGTTCTATGAAGCCTTAGGCTTAGATGCGCGGGAATATGACCAATATGTTATCCAGAAAACGAATGAAACGGCAGGACGAGTTTTCCCGACCATTCTCGATGTCGATAATCCTAACTTCTTCAATCGTTTAGAAGTTTGCGTGAAAAATAACGAAAAGCTAAGTGCGATTGCCAATTCTGACGCACCCCGAGTTGCGAAATTCTTCCGTAAGTTACCTCACTATGTCTCGAATGGTTGGCAATTCCTCAATCTGTACTTACAAAAAGCGATTGATGCCCAGGCGCAACGCGGTACTGTTCAGTAAGGATCATCTCTAAAAGGCAGCACTGATTTCCCCTTTTCCTAGCTGGAAGAGGGGATTATTAGGTGAGGATTGTCTTTGCCATTGCTTCTGAGAAATACTACTCGGTTAAACCATGTTGCAGCGCAAAGCGCACCAATTCCGTGCGGCTGTTGGTTCCCGTTTTACTAAACAAACGACTAACGTATTTTTCTACATTACGGACACTGGTTTCGAGGCGACGGGCAATTTCTTTATTCATTAACCCCTCAGCAACCAAATTGAGGATACTCTGTTCGCGCGGCGTGAGGTCAATTTTGATCGGACTCGGCGTGGTTTTGACACTGCCTTGTTGTCCGAGAAGGCTTTTAATTTCAGCAATTTGCTGCGCGATCGCGCCTAAATCAGTATTCCCCTCGCCACTGCTACTCATGCTTTCTCGGCGCGATAATAAATTTTTGACAATAGCTACCAACTCATCAGGATCAAAGGGTTTAGACAGATAGGCATCGCATCCCGCTTGATGTCCTTTAATCCGATCTGCCGTCATGCCTTTCGCTGTTAAGAAAATAACAGGTAATCCTTTGTAGCGCGGATCTTCTCGTAGTTTTTCCAAAAACTGATAGCCATCCACCTGGGGCATCATAATATCAGTAATCACAAGATCGGGCGTTTCCTGTTCCAGTAGCTGCCACCCTTCATTGGCATTACTCGCCACGTTGACCAGAAAACCTTCATCCTCTAGGTAGGCCTCCACTGCTTCTTGTAAGCTGGGTTCATCATCGACTAATAATAATTTAGTTCCTTCTGTCTCGCTCATGCTTCCCAGTTTTTTCCTTAATGAGTGACTCTCTTCTAATTTTAAAAGATTCCCATATTTTTTCTTGTTTTTCTTCATGCTAAAGTAAGAAATTGTTACTCTCCTTTGGCGTAAAAGAACTGAACGGTGTCTCATTCTCAACAACAAGAAACCATTAAAATCCCCTCGCTTCCTCTTGCCGTTTATCGAGAAATTGCGGCTCATTTACGACAAATTGATGGCGTTGAAGTGGAAATTCTTCCCCAATCTTCCTCGGAATTTAGTTACTTTAAAAGTCAAGTTGAAGCTTTGCGACTCAGCTATTCTTCCAAAATTTCTTCTGAAGAAAAACAATACTGTCAAGATATTCTTGGCTATTATGAACAGCGGTATGGCACTTGGGAAAAAGATCAGTAATCCTTAACGTTTCAGTACAGTTTCACGCAAATAAGGTTGTAAAACCTCTGGTATTTTCACTGTACCATCTGCTTGTTGATAGTTCTCTAAAATGGCAGCCATCGTCCGTCCAATGGCAAGTCCTGAACCATTCAAAGTATGAACAAACTCAGTTCCTTTTTTATTGGCTTCTTTGAAGCGAATATTGGCGCGTCGAGCTTGAAAATCAACAAAGTTAGAACAACTTGAAATTTCTCGATAAGTCTGAGAAGAGGGGAGCCAAACTTCTAAATCATAACATTTTGCTGCGCCAAAACCGAGATCGCCGGTACACAACTCTATAACCCGATAAGGCAGTTTTAAGGCTTGTAAAATCGCTTCTGCATTTTGCACTAATGTTTCATGTTCAGCGGCAGAATTTTCCGGTCTAACGAGTTTCACTAGCTCCACTTTATTAAATTGATGGAGACGAATTAACCCTCTGGTATCTTTACCATAACTACCGGCTTCTCGTCGAAAACAAGGGGTATAAGCACAATGATAAATGGGGAGTTGAGTCGCTTCTAAAACTTCATCTCGATACAAATTGGTCACTGGCACTTCAGCGGTGGGGGCTAACCACAAATCATCCCCTTGACATTGAAAACTTTCTTCAGCAAATTTCGGCAGTTGTCCGGTTCCCGTGAGGGATTGGCTATTAATTAAAACCGGTGGCATCACTTCTAGATAGCCGGCTTGAATTTGTTGATTGAGCATGAAACTAATCAAGGCTCTTTCTAAGGCAGCCCCCTTGCCAATCAAGTTCACAAATCGACTTTGCGCCACTTTGACCGCACGGGTAAATTCTAAAATTCCCAGTTTTTCTCCCATTTCCCAATGGGGTAAAATCGCATCAGAATTCGCTGGTAAATATTCATCACCCCAACGCCGCACCTCAACATTTTCCGTTTCATCTTTGCCAACAGGAACGGTTTCACTGGGGAGATTGGGCAGAGATAAAAGGAGAGCTTTAATTTGGGCTTTGAGGTCTTTTTCTTGTGGTTCGAGTGCGCTGAGTTCTTGTTTAATTTTGTTACTTTCTGCTTTAATATTCTGAATTTCTTCGCTATCGGGAGCGAGTCCGGATTTAATTTTTTGACCAATTTCCTTACTAATTTCGTTACTGCGAGCTTGCAAGCGCGATCGCGCCCCTTCTAGACGACGCTGCTGTTCACTTAAATCCAAAATTTCTTGAATTTGATATTCAGAACTCCGCCGATGTAATAATTCTTGGACAACTTCTGGTTCTTGACGAATCCGTTTTAGCTCTAGCACATAACCTCCTTCAGTCATTAGTCATTGGTTATTAGTCATTCGTTACTCGTTTCTCAAATAAACAACAAATAACACACAACAAATTAATTATTTATTCAGTCTTTCTGTGAGCCACAGAGAAGAAAGAATGCCAGCGAAATGAGCGGCAATAATATTAACATTTGCCTGAATAATTAGCAAATCAATAGAATTCACGAATTCTTGAGGTTTTGCACCAATCACTAATTGCGGTTGCGTTAACGACTTCACCAAAACAATGCCAACAATCGCTTGCGCCCCCAAAATTGTCAGTAGCAACCCCACTAAATTGACAATTAAACCAATACGGAGTTGACGTAAAATGACTGCTCGACTGGGGCGCGATCCGCTATCAGCGGTGGCTAAGCGGCGGGAGATTCGAGTGTAACGAAAACAGAAATAGATACTAACCCCAAGGGCAACAATTCCGCCAAGGGCGAAAAATACCCCCACGGCAGTGGCTTGAGTCGTATTTTGGCCCCCTAAATTCGGAGAAGCGACCAACAGCGTTACTCCAGAGACGACACCCAGAATCAGTTGTACCCATAACCCAAAATTTCCGCCAACTTTGAGAGAAGAAGAGGCGCGTTTCACGGCAAGGGGTAGAGAAGAGCTTACTTCTGGCTTATTATCCATCAATTTTTTACTGCTTCAGATACGACGCTATGCCCTCATTTTAGATGAGTCCTGTTTATTGTCGAGGGAAGAACTGCTTAGAGTTGGCTTGCGAGATCATTTTCCCTCTTTAAGAAAAGTTTTTTTTATAAATAAAGAAAAATAATTTAATGGACAATTATCACGAATTACCTTACTTTGTTAGTAGTTTAATTAATAATTTCCCTCTACTTCCTTATTGACCTCAATTTACTTCCATAATCACGAGCTTATGCGGTCAATCCCATGTCAAGCCCATGAAATTTGAAGACATCTATCAATTTTTCAATAATCCCCCTCCGACTTACCTTAATCGAGAACTAGCAGTTTGTTATATTCTTGATATTTTGTTACAAAGAGAATCCTATGGGACGGAATTAATTGAACACCTGATGGAGAATCATCCCCAGTACCGACTGTCGGATACGGTGCTTTATAGTGCCTTGAAATTTTTGGAGGAATCCGGAACCATCAAAGGGTATTGGCGGAAGTTGAAAGGGCGTGGTCGTCCTCGTAAAATGTATAAGATTTTACCAGAAAATCAGCAGCAAGCGGAGGAACTCGCTCAACTCTGGCAGACTTACACCAATTACAAGTGTGCTCAAAATTGATATATTAGCGTCGAGTCCCTAATTTTACTCTAAACGTGATTAATACTCCTGTTCTATCTTCAACCTTATTTTTAACGATCTTACTTTTAATTGGTCTATTTTTCTTTATTCGGGCTTCGGTTAAGGATCGCACCACAGAAGTGCAATTTTCTGCCGATCTTCCAGAAACGGACTTACTGCCAAAAGTAAAAGCATATTTCTTCCAACGGGCATACAAGGTGACATCCTTTGATCCCGATCAAGAACAAGTGACCCTTGAAGGATTTGTCCAACCCAGTTGGTTTCTAGCGATCTTTTTATCGGTTTTAGCAGGATCGGGTTTGCTTTGTATTAGTTTGGTACTGTTCCTTTACTTTAGTGAGTTTAGCTATCGTAGTGCATTCTTTTTATTGACTCTACTCACACCTTTAGCGGGTATTTTCTATTGGCAAAAAGCAGGGCGTGTGGAACAAGTGTCGCTGAAACTGGAAACGCCGGAAGGGATGGAAACGACTCAAAGCTTCATTACAGTAAAAGCCCATCGAGATGAGTTAATTCAGCTACAGCAAGCGCTTCCCCTGCAGCGTCAAGATTAAGCAGATTTGGACAATCAGCACATAACCATTGCATCGTTGCGTCCTAAAACCTGTAAATCTTCTTCATCTAAACCAACGGGCGTCCCACTACGGATCAATTCTGCAAAGTCCTCATTAGGAACCATAAAACAAAGGGCATAGAGTCGTCCTGAACCTGTATTTCGGATTTCATGCCTGCCTGTTGGTGGGACTAAAATACTATCCCCGGTTTGGATAGATACCATTTTGCCATCACAAACAGCAGTTCCTTCCCCCTTCAAGATGAAAAACATTTCAACCCCAATTTGATGATGGTGCAGTGGTGTTTTTCCGCCGGGTTCAAAAATTTCCACGCAAAAAGTTAGAGAGGTATCAGCATTGGTCGGATCAAAAATAATCGCTAAGCGATTATTATCGTCAGGGCTAATACGATAAGCTTGGTAATTTTTTACAGTTTTATAAACCGGAATCATGCACTGAGTATTCATTATTTTGTCTCAGTTTCATTAACTGTTCGCAAGTGGCAATTGATCATTATGCAACAGGGCAAGGATATAATTACTTCCTGTACTTGCTAAGAACAAGAGAAAATCTCTGCTTGCAGTCGCTAATAGAGATAAGAAAGCACTTATTTTAAACCATAATTTTTTTTTAGGACCAATTGCCAAAATCTTAATATAAATTAACTTTTTTACAATCTAAAAAATGGGTTAAATCTTAATTTTATTTAAATCATTTTCTCATCTCCTCTACTTCGTCATTGCTTGTTTGAGCACTTTAAATACCAATAGAGTACTTACTTTTTCGATCTAAATCTCTAATGGATCATAAAAAATATTACTGATTTATTTCTAATTTGAATAGCTGTGCCATTATAGAAGTACAGGGATCAATAAAAAATATTTTCCTGCCCTATTCATGTACAGTTAAGAGGAGTTTGAATCATGACTGCTCAAACCAACAAACTAAAAGAAAATTATGATAAAATTCTAGTCGCAGTTGAGCCTCGAGCAGAAACACATGCAGAACCCAAGCGTTCAGAAGTGCTGGCTCAAGCAATTGCCATAGCGAAAAAAGATAATAGCCATCTGTTCATTTTTCATAGCATTAACCACTTTCCTACACGAGAAGATGCGCTAGTGGGAATAAATGTTGCGGGTTTGTATGCAGGAGAAACACTCACTTTATCGGATCGAATCGTTGAAGAAACCACCGCAGAGTTAAATACTTGGTTACGTTCCTTGCAAGAGTACGCTAGTCGTGAAGGGGTTCAAGCAGACTATGAATATGGCGTCGGCGAACCGGGAAAATTGATTTGTGAACTGGCTGAACGGTATGCTGTTGACTTAATTGTTATTGGTCGGCGGGGACGAAGAGGAATGAGTGAAATCCTCTTAGGGAGTGTTAGCAATTATGTTGTCCACCATGCGCCCTGTCATGTTTTAGTTGTTCAACATTAAAACTATCATCACGACTATGGCAGTAAGATTCCATCTCTAACAAAAATGGAGTCACTTTTTTGCTGAGTGTTTGCTTTGCAATCAGACAAAGCTCAGACTTGCAGGGGATTACTCGCGCAGTCACTTGGAGGGGGGATGTTTGACCAATTACCTAATAACTTCTTAGGGACATACCACAATCAGAGAGTTACTCATTGCCTCTTTAATTGTCTCTACAAGAGGAGAGGCAAACCAAAATTTAGATCATCATTATTAATATTACTGGGATAAAAAATAACGTTCTTGTTAATTATTAAAATAATGTCATCAATGAAGGGACAGGAAAGTATTTTCGATCAATATAAATTGGCGTAACTAATCTCAATATTTTGTTAAAAAGAACTGAATCAAAAATAATTTATTTCTCAAAAAATATCTCTTTTTATCAAAAAATAAAAGTGATTTAGATCATTATTGGTTTCACTAACTTTCTAGCTTAGTTATTACAATTTAAGGCAAATTCTTAATATTGATTCCGAAAATAATCATCAGCGATTAAACTATATATAAACTAAATCGAGTAGAAGACACAATTAAAGTGTCCTGAAAAATTAATTAATCAATCAGCATAGTTCAATTGAAATAGACGGTTTCATGGAGGAAATACCTGGATCGGCAGTCAAGCCAGGTGAGACTTCCTCAGACTTTGGGAAGCTCTTTTTGACGACATTAGGAGTGTCAATCATTATCTTGATGGGCTGACTAAAAAAACAACAATCGAAACGCTTTTGAGTTACTGAAAATGAAGATATTTCACCTTTAATCCTCCTCCAACTGACGTGTTCGGGGAGAAAGGAGATAATTAGCAAATCCCATCTCCCTACTAATTTAACTATTCTCATCGGTTAAACAGTCAATCCTCC
Organism: Cyanobacteria bacterium GSL.Bin1; assembly: GCA_009909085.1. NCBI lineage: Bacteria > Bacillati > Cyanobacteriota > Cyanobacteria bacterium GSL.Bin1. The sequence continues at coordinate 33,755 of JAAANX010000202.1, forward strand.
TTATTGAAAAAATCATTAAAGATAGGTCAAGCCAATGACAATAGAACTCAAGTCCGTCAAGATGGAAATTCCAGAAGGAGCAAATATTATTATTGGTCAAGCTCACTTTATTAAAACTGTCGAGGATTTATACGAAATTATGGTAGGGGGTTCCTCGCAAGTGAAGTTTGGTTTAGCCTTTTGTGAGGCTTCAGGAGACCGCTTACTGCGTTTAGCCGGAAATGATGAGACCCTGAGCGCGATCGCGGCGAAAAATGGTGAGGCAATTTCAGCAGGACACAGCTTCGTCATTGTCCTTCAAGAGGCATATCCCCTCAACTTTTTAAATGCGCTTAAGCAATGTCCAGAAGTTTGTCATATTTACTGTGCCACGGCTAATCCTGTGGAAGTACTGATTGCTGAAACAGAACAAGGACGAGGCATTGTTGGAGTGGTCGATGGCTTTTCCCTCAAAGGTAGAGAAACCCCTGAGGATGTCAAAGCGCGCCAGAGTCTGTTACGCCACATTGGCTACAAGCTTTAGTAAAGTAAAAGTTTTTTCGTTATTCTATGGAGTTTCTAACAAATTAAGAAGGAGACAAGCCCATGAATTGGAAGCCAATTAAATTAATGATCCTCGCCTTGCTTTCCACCCTTTTGATTCTCGGTTTCGGAGTAGCTACTGCTAATAATAATGAAACGAAAGATGTCGTGAGAATTGGGACGGATGTTGCAGTTGCTGAAAATCAAGTGTTTACAGATGCGGTCGCCATTGGCGGTTCCGTGACCATTTTAGAAGGGGGACGAGTCACCAGAGATGCAGTCGCCATCGGGGGAGATATTATTCTCAAATCTAATGCTCAAGTTGACGGGAATGCTGTCGCGATCGCGGGAGAAATTGTAAAATCTGAAGGAGCAACCATCAGTGGCGATGAAGTTGAAATTGCCAGTGCAGCAAGTGGACTAGTCAACCGATTGGGACTCTTTGGTACGGTTTATCTCAGTAGCGTCATCTTCAATGTCATCTCTATTCTTGTCATTGTTGCTTTTGGTATTTTCTTACTGCTGTTACTCCCCGGACATCTGCGCACGATTTCCGCAACGATGAGCCAACATCCGTTTAAGAGTGCCATGTGGGGATTGGGCGCGATCATTGCTGTTACTCTCTTAACAGGGCTCATTGCAGGGAGTGTCTTGGGCTTTTTACTCATTCCCATCATTAATTTAGCCATTGCTGTAACAGGGTTACTCGGTTGTGTCACCACCGGTTTATGGGTGGGACAACAAACTCCCCTTGGTCGCCAAGACGCGAAATTTAAACCCTTCCTCCTCGGTATGCTCATTTTAGGGATCATTAGCTTCATTCCCATTGCCGGCGGATTAATTGTCTTAATGGTTACCCTCTTTGGCTTTGGTGCAGTTATTTTGTCGCGAGTCGGAACTGTATTCCCAGAATCCATTGGTAAACGGTTTGATCAGTTAGAAGGAACAGCTTCTTCCTCAGAAATTTAGAGACTTGACCTGATTGATTCGTTTTGATCCCTACTCGTTAAAAAGGGAAAGAGAGTTTCATTACTCTTGATCCCTTAACCTTGCACGATTGGGATCGCTACAACTTGTATCAAGCTGGTAATCAATTGTCTTCAGCTCTACTCAGCAGTATCTTCATCAACATTCTTTCGTGAAATTTTAAAATAGAAATAGAACAATTAATAACAATAATTTTTTAGCAAAGTCAAAAGATTATTTCCAAGACATGATTAGAGGTGAGCAGTTATGACAAAAAAGTTGGCCAGTTGTGGCTTGCTCGTTTCATCCCCTCATTAGTGGGAATCATTATGGGCATTACTGTCATGGCAATGATGATGCCGACAGCAGTGCTGGCAGAAACATCGACTCGGCTTGCCCAAAAACTCGAAAGTCTCAAAAAATCGGAACAACGTTGGCTGGAAATCGATCTCTCTGAACAACAGTTAACAGCTTGGCAGGGAGCAACAAGTCACTACCAAACCATTGTTTCTACTGGGAAAACAGCCACTCCTACTCACAGTGGAATCTTTAGTATCCAACGCAAACTGCGTCAAGACAGAATGCGGGGCGCTGATTACGATGTTCCCAATGTTCCTCATGTGATGTACTATCATCGAGGATATGCAATTCATGGCGCATATTGGCATAATCAATTTGGAACTCGGGTGAGTCACGGTTGTATTAATCTTCCCCTTGAGGCTGCAGAAGAGATTTATGAATGGACTCCGATGGGAATTCCTGTCGTTATTCATCAATAAGGTCAAAGCAGTAGAGAGTGCGATGAAGCCTCCCTACACAAATCAATATAGACCCTTGTTGCTTAGTCTGATGCTCTTGTGTATTGGTGAAGCGCTACCAGATACGATGCAAGTCCAAAGTAAAATTGGGAAGGATATCCTCACCAGATAATTGATCGGGTTGCTCCAAAACTTCAACCTCTCTGCCACTCCGGTAAATTTCCACTCGCTGATTTTGAGGATCGATGAGCCAGCCGAGTCGTGCGCCATTGGCTAGATATTCGCGCATCTTTTCCTGTAACGTCGCGAGACGATCGCGCTTCGAGCGCAATTCAATCACGAAATCGGGACACAGGGGGGCAAATCCTTCCTTCTCTTCTTGCGAAAGAGCCTCCCAGCGATCGCGCCTTACCCAAGACGCATCAGGTGCACGAATTGCCCCATTGGGTAACTCAAAGCCTGCGGAAGAATCAAAGGCAACTCCCAATATTTCGTTGGCTTCCGCCCAAATCCAGAGTTGGGCACCGATACTAAGATTACGTTTGCCAGATTCACTTCCAGTGAGAGGATTCACAATTAAAGTTCCGTCTGCTGTTCGTTCCAGTTGGAGGTCGCGGTTAACGGCTGCGATTGCCGCAAAATCAGCACGAGAAACGTGGAGGGTAGTGTTTTGAGGAAGCGCAAAGGTTAGGGTTTCCATAACGGCAGTTCTCCTCAGAGCGCGATCTTTATTGTAACTGAGCTTTTGTAGCGCGATGGGAACATGGCGCGAAAACTGACTTCAAGGATTACCCGCATTAAAGAATAGCCTATTTTGCAATCAGGTTTTGAAACAAGGAGAGATGAGAAGCGAGATCACTGGGTCAGCGAGTCATGACGAGATGAGTTATCCTAATACTCATTGCCTAACCCAGCAACGCTTATGTCTGATTCTTCTTCTCGTATTCGCATTCGTGGCGCAAGACAACACAATCTGAACAATATCGACTTAGAATTACCGCGCGATCGCCTCATTGTGTTTACAGGAGTTTCGGGTTCGGGTAAGTCGTCTCTTGCCTTCGATACCATTTTTGCAGAAGGACAACGACGCTATGTCGAGTCATTAAGTGCTTATGCCCGACAATTTCTCGGACAAGTGGATAAGCCGGATGTAGATGCTATTGAAGGCTTAAGTCCTGCCATTTCCATTGACCAAAAATCCACGTCTCACAACCCTCGTTCCACAGTAGGAACGGTTACCGAAATCTATGACTATCTGCGGTTGCTGTTTGGGCGCGCTGGCGAACCCCATTGTCCTCGCTGCGATCGCGCGATTTCTCCCCAAACCATTGACCAAATGTGCGATCAAATTATGGAATTGCCCGATCGCACTCGCTTCCAGATTTTAGCGCCCGTGGTGCGCGGGCAAAAGGGAACGCACCAACAACTCCTATCAAGTCTCGTTAGTGAAGGGTTTGTCCGAGTTCGCATTGATGGCACCATTCAAGAGTTATCAGATCCAATCAAACTCAGTAAAAATAAACACCACACCATCGAAGTAGTTGTGGATCGCCTGATTAAAAAAGAGGGAATTGAAGAACGGTTAGCCGACTCCCTCGCCACCTGTTTACACCGTTCTAGTGGCATTGCCCTGATTGATATCTTAAAGCAAGAGGACTCAGCCGAAAAAGAAGATCATCTACCCAAAGAAATTGTCTTTTCGGAAAACTTTGCTTGTCCCGAACACGGCGCGGTGATTGAAGAACTCTCTCCCCGTTTGTTTTCTTTCAATTCCCCTTATGGGGCGTGTTCCCACTGTCATGGTATTGGACGACTGCGGATGTTTTCGCACGAATTAGTGGTTCCTGACCCCAAACAGCCCGTTTACAGCGCGATCGCGCCGTGGTCAGATAAAGACAACAGTTATTATCTCTCCCTCCTCTACAGCCTCGGCGAAGCCTATGGTTTTGAACTGCAAACCCCTTGGGAAAAACTGACTCCCGAACAGCAGGAGATTATTTTATATGGCACAGGCGAACCCATCTTTATCTATGAAGACGCGCGAGGCGATCAGCCCAGAGGATATCATAAACCCTATTATGGAGTTATTTCTGGTTTAGAACGGGCTCTAGAAACCGCTTCTGAGACGTATAAGCAAAAACTGGAACAGTATCGAGTCGATCAAACCTGTGAAGTTTGTGGAGGAAAACGACTCAAACCCGCTTCTCTCTCCGTCCGGTTAGGGCAATACAATATTATTCAACTGACTAGCGTTGCCATCACCGAATGTTTAAGCCGTATCCAGCAACTGCAACTCTCGTCAAAACAAGCCAAAATTGGTGAACTCGCCCTGAAAGAAATTCAAGCGAGACTGCAATTTCTGCTTGATGTGGGTTTAGATTATCTCACGCTTGATCGTCCTGCCATGACCTTATCGGGAGGAGAAGCCCAACGCATTCGTCTCGCGACGCAAATTGGATCAGGGCTAACCGGAGTCCTATATGTTTTAGATGAACCGAGTATTGGGTTGCATCAACGAGACAACGGACGCCTGCTAGAAACCCTGAAAAAACTCCGCGATTTAGGGAACACCCTCATTGTTGTCGAACATGACGAAGAAACGATTCGTAGTGCGGATCAACTCGTCGATATTGGACCAGGCGCAGGTATTCATGGCGGGAATATTGTTGCCCAGGGTAACTTAAAAGCAATTACGGATTCTAAAGACTCGATTACCGGTGATTACTTAGCCCAAAGACGGATTATCCCCACTCCAGAAAAAAGGCGCAAAGGCAATGGCAAATCCTTATCGTTAATTGATGCCCACGCGAATAACCTACAACACATTGACGTGGATATTCCCCTAGGAAAACTGGTTTGCGTCACCGGGGTTTCGGGTTCGGGTAAATCGACGCTGATCAATGAACTCCTCTATCCGGCTTTAAAGCATCGCCTCGGTTATAAAATCCCGTTTCCGAAAGGGTTGGGAAAACTGAAAGGACTGGATGCAGTGGATAAAGTGATCGTGATTGATCAATCTCCCATTGGTCGCACCCCACGGTCTAACCCTGCCACTTATACAGGGGCTTTTGATCCCATTCGTTCTGTCTTTACCGAAACCGTTGAAGCAAAAGCCAGAGGTTATAAAGCGGGACGATTTTCTTTTAATGTCAAAGGCGGACGCTGCGAAGCCTGTAATGGACAGGGGGTGAATGTCATCGAAATGAACTTTCTGCCCAATGTTTATGTAGAATGCGAAGTGTGCAAAGGGGCACGCTATAACCGCGAAACCTTACAAGTGAAATATAAAGGGTATTCCATTGCCGATGTTCTTAACATGACGGTAGAAGAATCCCTAGCCGTTTTTGAAAATATTCCCCGTGCCGCCACTCGGTTACAAACCCTGGTTGATGTCGGTTTAGGCTATATTCCCCTAGGACAACCTGCCCCTACTTTATCCGGTGGAGAAGCACAACGGATCAAACTCGCCACCGAATTATCCCGACGCGCCACGGGCAAAACCCTCTATTTAATCGATGAACCCACCACCGGTTTATCCTTTTATGATGTTCACCAACTCTTAAACGTTTTACAACGCTTGGTGGATAAGGGAAATTCAATCTTGGTGATTGAACATAACTTAGATATTATTCGTTGTGCGGACTGGTTAATTGATTTAGGTCCTGAAGGCGGAGATAAAGGAGGAGAAGTAATTGCAACCGGAACCCCAGAAACAGTAGCGAGTGCAAATCACTCTTACACGGGACAATATTTAAAGACAATCTTGGATTCGTAAGCCATATCTAAGATAATTAATAATTAACAATGAACAATTAATAACGACTAATGACTAATGACTAACGACCAATGACGCTTAGCAAAAAAACGATTTTAGTGACGCGGGCGGCTAACCAAGCCCAAGCCTTTCGCACGCTGCTGGAAAAACAGGGGGCAACTGTCATAGAAATGGCGGCGTTAGAAATTCGTCCCCCCTCAAGTTGGGAACCCCTTGATCAGGCAATTGAGGCGCTATCCACTTTTGACTGGCTGATTTTAACCTCAGCCAATGGGGTCAAGTTTTTCTGGGAACGTCTAGAAAACTTACAGGTTGATCCGACCCTTCTCCATTCTCTCAAAATTGCAGTTGTCGGTAAAAAAACGGCAAGTGTCCTTGAACAATATGGGATTCGACCCACTTTTATTCCTCCCAACTTTGTTGCCGATTCCTTAGTAGAATCCTTTCCTGACCTTTTAGCCCAACAAAAAATCCTCTTCCCACGCGTGGAAACTGGAGGGAGGGAAGTTTTGATTGAAGAATTTCAAACACAACAAGCAGAAGTGATTGCTGTACCGGCTTATCAATCCAGTTGTCCCGCCAGTGCTGATCCGGTTGCGGTGAAAGCCCTAAAAGAACGAGAAGTTGATGTGATCACATTTGCCAGTTCTAAAACGGTTCGACACTTTTACGATCTCTTAATTCCTCCATTTGGCTCTGAAATAAACTTAAAATCAGTATTGGCAACCGTTACTATTGCTTCTATCGGTCCACAAACTTCACAAGCGTGCAGAAAATTTTTGGGAAGATGTGATGTCGAAGCAAAACACTATACCCTGGAAGGGTTAACCGAAGCAATTGTGGCGGTCAATGCTGAAGCTGGATCGGCTAAAAATTAGTGACCCCTAGTCTTGACATTTTTAGGAGGAGAAAGTTGCTGTTTTTAACTACCCTGAAACCGTTTTCCATTGAGTATCACTTAGGTCATCAGCATGAGACAGCGCCGCATTATTGGTTTAACCGGTGGGATTGCGACCGGAAAAAGTACGGTTTCGGATTATGTGCATCAGGCTTATCAAGTTCCTGTTTTAGATGCCGATCAGTATGCACGAGATGCAGTGAGTCAAGATTCACCCATCCTAACACTCATTCAAAAACGGTATGGGGATAAGATTTTGCAAGCAGATGGCAGTTTGGATCGATCGCGCCTCGGTCAAATCATCTTTGATCAGCCCTCAGAAAAACAGTGGTTAGAACAACAAATTCATCCTTATGTGCGCCAACGGATCGAAACTGAGTTATCTCAACTGAGTGCCAAGCTAGTATTGGTGGTCGTTCCCCTCCTGTTTGAAGCCAAAATGACCGATTTAGTGACAGAAATTTGGGTGGTAACGTGTTCCCCAGAACAACAACTGGCGCGAGTGATACAGCGGGATGGGTTGTCAGAAACAGAGGCGCGATCGCGCATTGCCTCCCAAATGCCTCTCTTCCAAAAAGTTGCCCAAGCGGATGTGGTGATTGATAATCAAACTAATATTGATGAGTTACAACAACAGGTCGATCAACAGTTTTGACATCCTCATTATTTTAAGTCTTCGAGAACAGTCACCTGATACTGTTTAACCATTGCCTGATGAGGAGGCGATCCTGATTCACCAGCGGTGGTTAGTTCGCCAGTGCTTTCGACTGTTGCTTCGCAAATGCCTTTGTCTGTTTCATCAGGAGAGGAATAATGAATGCGAACTTTTGCCCATTCTTTATTGGTTTCATCCGCTTCTAGCACTTCTCCTGTTTTCAAATAATGAAACCAGTCCCAACCGTGATTTAGCCAAATTTCTTGTTCGGCAATCTGTGTCCATTGGTCTAATCCGGTCCAACCGCGATAATACAATCTCAGGTCACTGAGATTTCCTTCTTGTTTCGTAATTAGGGCTTACTGAAAAAGTGCGCGATCGAGGCTAACCATCAGTAAGTAAACCATCGATCAATACACAGTCAAATCTGACTCCGTAAAAAATCCCCTTGTTAAATTGATTAAAGTCTATGAT
>JAAANX010000203.1 GCA_009909085.1 Cyanobacteria bacterium GSL.Bin1
CGAATGGCTTATGTGTAGCCTAAGAAAATGTGAGTCTCAACCGCATCGAGCGGTATCGACTCACCCGCTTTCCTCCCCCACCTGTTCCGAGGTGGGGGAGTCCCACGGATCTTTTGTTGAATAGTAACCGGATGAGGAAAGTCTTGCAAAGCCGTAACTAACCAGTTGCGGAGGGTTTTGGGTAGTGTTGCGTGTCCCATAGCACCTCTTAATCAATATTTGATTGACTCTACTGAATCCATTTGATTTAATCTTAACAAAAGGTCTTCAGTCATTCGATAACGTTTCTGGAACAATCAACAACTTCCTTGGGTGGCAGCGCGATGTGGCTCCGCCACCGTCTATCAGGACATCGCCCGATAAAATCACTCATCCTTTTAGGCAATAACCGAAGCGCGATCGCGCACTCATGATACTTCTATTTCCTAATTGCTAGACTTCTCTGATTCCTCATTAACCGGCTCTAATTGAACTAAAAATTGACTTAAATCAGATTCAAGTTTTGGGAAAACAGTCAAGGCTTTATCAAGGTTACTTTTCAGTTGTTCATACTCAATCGTCGCTCCATAAGCATGGCGAAAAAAATGACGAAACCCCCGTAAGGCATTCAAAAGATTATATGTTTCTGCACTGAGAACAGCTGGACGCACTTGCAGGGGAAGAGCATCTCAATCAGTCTTGACAAAAGCATTTGAGAATCTGCATCATATAATCATTATTCATGGCAGCTCGTTTGACTTTTTGGCGTAAACTACGTTTCAAAGTGGTCTCTTGATGGAGAGCATTCAGGGCTAGGCGTCGGAGCAAGGCAAAATTACGGGGACTGTGCAAAGAACGAATCCGAGATTGGTCTTCATGCCAAGTCACATCTAAACTCCAATGAAGTTGATTCTCAATGCCCCAGTGTTGCCGAATTACACGACCATTGAGCTGTGCATCGGGAGGCAAAGAACTTAAATAGAACTGAAGTTGGTAGGTTGTCTGATTCCAAAGATGGCGAACTCGTTCAACAACAATGATACTTTAAAGCCCAGACCACTGTTGCTGTTGGTAAAGACCGCCAAAAGCCGAAACCGGAATGGCCCAGACCCGTCGCTTCTCACGACGATGATGTCCCGTTTCAAGGCGTTGGTCATAGCTGAGGTCAATCCCTTCAAAATCCTTAGCTCTGGCTTGATGGAACCAGTTCTTGACTTGAGCCAACAGAGTAGGATGATTTCCTTTCAGGGCTAAAACATAATCCGCTTTTCTTTCTTGAATTTGGGCAACAATGGCATGTTGAGTTCCCATGGCATCAATGGTGCCGTAAGGATTCAGGTACAAGATTGAGGAGCAAGAGAAGGACGAGAAAAATATCCTACAGTAGCTTGTAAAGCTTCTTGAAAAAAAGTAATCACCGAACGTCCTTGTAAGCGACAAGATTGAATCACACTCAATAAGTTGGCTGTCTGAGCAAACCGATGAAGAGAACGAGACCCACCACAAACTTTCCGCTTCGTCACAGCGGTTCTTAGACAGCGTTCAGCCAAATTGAGGAGCGACCCTGCGGAGGTTTCCTCCGCAAAGGAACGCGCGACGATATTGTCGGGAGGGATCTGAGGATGCTTCAGGAAATACCACCATTGCTTTGCCTGATCTCGCAACGAACGCAGTAGTTTTCCGGCTTCATAACCCGCTTTTTTTAGCCAGGTCGTAATTTCGGTGGTCACTCGGTCTTGAAAGCCTTTTGCCCAATCTCGGTAAGTGGTCTCGTTTCGGGTCTGTCGCTACACCCGATGTTTTCAAAAAGCCTCATCAATCAAATTCAGGAAGACTTGAGCAATTTCTTGGTTATTTAATCCCTTGGTTTTCTCCAGTCTCTGAAAATGACGACGCAGATGAGCCAAACCTTTCTGCTGCCCGGCTACCGGATAGCCATTGTAAGCACTGAAGTCATCACTAATTAAAACACCCTCATAGGACGAACCCAGAAGCGATACAAGTTCTCTGCGTCCTCTGGTATCTCCGGCATGAAAGAGGCAGAACTTTTCCGAGTCCCCGTCTTCTGCTAAGACCCATAGCCATTCTTTGACTCCTTTAACTGGCCAGGGAGTTTCATCACTATGAAGAGGAGGATGCTCAGTATTAATCCACTCTTTTAAATCTTCGACACTGGGAGTGATGGCATTCTGCACTCGTTCATTGGTGGCGACTAAAGTTCCAGTGCTAATTTCGATTTCTCCCAATTCCCACAGGAGTTCTTGCTGTTTCTCATAGGAGAGATGGGCATAGTTTCCCAGCCACGCGAGTAATCCTTGCAGTCTTATCCCTAAGTCTTGACCCCGAATCATTTCTGGCGACCAGTCCGCCACTCCGATGCCACCACACTTGGCACATTGGCAGTGGTGACGTTGATATTCCACCACTTCTATGGGGCGAGCCACTAGTTGCGCTACTTGCTGGGTCTCTATTTGTGCCGCTTTCCCAATCCATTCTTGACTTCCACAGTTAGGACAGCTTTCTGGCTTCAAGATTTCATAGCGGTCTACTCGACCAAATCCTTTGCGGGTCTTGCCTTGATGTCCGGATTGTCCCCCTGGTTTCCTTTTTCGCTTTTTCTTTTCTTCTGGTGTTGCTTTTGATTTCTCGCTTTTTTTCAATAAGTCCGTCGAAGGAGGTTTTGATGAGGTTTGACTGTCTAGGTTGAGACTCGCTTTGAGTTTGTCAATTTGTTGGGACAGTTGCTCAAGTTGAGCTTGTTGAGCCAGAATAATTTCTACCAGTTTCTCATTCGACAACTGGCGCAGGTCTTCAGCTTGAAAAGGTGGGGAGATTTGGCTCATGACTGATTACTTTACTCTTTTTTCCTCGTTTGTCAACCCCTTCACCTGAATCCTTACAACAAGCCTTCTTGCTCTTTCCGAAAAGTAGTCAAACAATAAGGAGATGGCTCGGAGAGATTATTGCTTATTTTGACCAAAGAACCAGTCAGGGAATTGTGGAAGGAATTAATAATAAGATTAAGTTGATCAAAAGAAGAGCCTACGGATTTAGAAACTTTACTAACTTTCAGCTTAGGTGCCTCCTTAACTGGTACTTTACTGGTTGATTTAGCACACTCAGTTCCGAAGAACCAAACTTATTTACCTCTGTGATTCGTGAATATATTTTTCAGAATCTTCGTCAATCGGAAGTCACTTATGCATAATTGGCTTAAATTGTCAATGCGTAACTTCTAATATGATTCGCTTAGTCAAAGTATTTCAAGTCGGAAGAGACCGGTTTCGTCTTCGAGTTGCTAGATATAAGTCAATTATTTTAACGCTGTGTGGTTTGGTGAGATTGCGCTTAGGTCAACAAAATCTAGTCAGTTTAGGATGGCGCGATGGCTTCGCCGGTTCCCGAAGGGAACATCGCGCTCAGCAAAATCATTTAAATTTCAGCCAATTTTTTGAGCAACTTTTGGGTTTAGATTCCCCAAAACCTGATGACCTCGTTTTTGAAGCGAAAATTATTCCGAAAATAATTTGCGATGTAACTTAGTTACAGTAGGAGTTTCAGATTTTTGGAGATGTCTAATGATTGAGTTGGAATTTTCTGTGTTGTCTCGGCAATGCTTGAATCGGCGTATTTTCTTTGTTGAAGAACTTCACCAAGAAATTACCGATTGGGAAGAGACTCGCAACCGTCAACAAGCCACTGTGGATTGGCAATTTTGGGCGCGTTGAGGCTCGGGTGAAATGGAGCATCTTTATCCGACTCCTAGCTTGTCATAATTCCCTTGGTAGAGTACTAGTTAACAGAGTTATTGATTCTCCTAGTGTTCCACTAACTTAGTGCGATTTTGTAACTCTAAATAGACCAATAAGGCATTGATATCTGCGGGATTTACTCCTCCCACACGAGAGGCTTGACCAATGGTTAATGGTTTGACTTTTGTTAGTTTTTCCCTTGCTTCCATAGATAATGTGTCAATATTCATATAATCTAAGTCATCCGGTAAGGGGCGATTGGTTTGTTTGGTTACTTGATCAATTTGATTTTGTTGCCGTTGAATGTATCCTGAGTATTTAATATCAATCTCTGCCCCTTCTCTTTCAACCCGATGCAGTTGGGAATTCCCTAAGCCATATTGTTCAAGATTGGCATAATGAAAACCGGGACGACGCAATAATTCCGCTAGGGTTGCCGAACTTTTAATTTTTTGCCCGGTATCGCTTGCAATTTGCTGTCCGATTGCTTCGTGTCCTTTCACGCGAGTGCTGTGGAGACGTTCTTTTTCTGCAGTAATATTGGCTTGTTTTTGTTGATACAGTTCCCAGCGACGGTCATCAATTAAACCGATTTCTCGTCCTAACGGCGTTAACCGTTGGTCAGCATTATCGGAGCGTAAAATGAGACGATATTCTGAGCGACTGGTGAGCATTCGATAGGGTTCTCTTAAATCTTTTGTACACAAATCGTCGATTAATGTTCCCAGATAGCTACCTTCGCGAGGGAATACCACCATTTCTTTGCCACAGACAAAGCGCACCGCATTAATTCCGGCAACAATGCCTTGGGCTGCTGCTTCTTCATAACCGGTTGTCCCATTAATTTGCCCAGCGCAGAATAACCCTTCGATTTTTTTCGTCATCAACGTGGGATAACATTGTGTCGCTGGTAGATAGTCATATTCCACCGCATAAGCCGGACGCAACATTTTACAGTTTTCTAAACCCGGAAGCGTGTGCAACATCCCCAGTTGCAAGTTTTCTGGTAAGCCAGTAGAGAAGCCTTGAATATATAGTTCAGGAATATCTCGTCCTTCCGGTTCAATAAAGATTTGATGACTTTCTTTATCCGCAAAGCGAACAATTTTATCTTCAATACTGGGACAATACCGCGGCCCTTTAGCATCGACCCAACCCCCATAAACTGGAGACAGATGTAAGTTATCCCGAATAATTTGATGGGTTTCGGCAGTTGTCCGTGTGAGATAGCAACACATTTGTTCTTGTTCCACCCAAGCTTCGGGATCAAAGCTAAACCAGCGCACATCTTCATCTCCGGGCTGGGCTTCTAATTGACTATAATCTACCGACCGTTTATCCACTCGCGCTGGCGTTCCAGTTTTGAGGCGTCCGGTTTCAAAGCCGAGTTGATTTAAAGTATCGGTTAAACCAACTGCAGCAAATTCTCCTGCACGTCCGGCCGACATTGATTTATTCCCAACCCAGATACAACCGCCAAGGAAAGTTCCAGTCGTCAAAATAACGGTTTTACACTTAAATGCTGTGCCAAAGTAAGTTTCGACACCGATCACTTCTTGGTTTTTCCCCAATACCAAGTCAGTGACCATCCCTTCACGTAGGGTTAAATTCTCTTGATTTTCTACAATCTGGCGCATGACCCGCGAGTATTCTCGTTTATCGGTTTGCGCCCGTAATGCCCACACAGCTGGTCCTCGTGAAGCGTTGAGAACCCGTTTTTGCAGATACGTGCGATCCGCCATTTTTCCGATTTCACCGCCTAAGGCATCCACTTCATGGGCGAGTTGTGACTTTGCCGGTGCGCCCACGGCTGGATTGCAAGGTTGCCAAGCAATCCGGTCTAAGTTGAGGGTTAACATCAGAGTGCGACAGCCTAAACGGGCTGCAGCGAGGGCAGCTTCACAGCCAGAATGCCCAGCACCAACAACGACGACATCAAATTCATCTTGGAATTGTACGAGAGAATCGATCATAACCACTCAAAATGACAAATAGGAAAAAACTAGTAAGGGTTTGGGTTTTGGAGCTTTTTTACTCTACCTTTATATCTTAACAACCCATTTAATTAGGGCTTGCTGAAAAAGTGCGCGATCCATGTAAACCATCAGTAGGTAAACCATCGATCAATACCCAGTTAAATCTAACTCTGGAAAAAACACGGCTCTTCACTTGACTAATTTCTATAATTAAACGAATTATCATAGATTTTAATCGAGAAAAAGCTTGTTTTTTCCAAAACAGACAAAAAAGAAGATAATACCTCCTTCTTAATAAAGTATTTAAATTCATTACTAAAAAAGTTAGGGCAATCCCTGTTTCGGAAGTATTCGGGAGTTTAGTCATGATTAAATTGAGACCAAATCTTCTTTTTCCTTGACCAAACTTGCCCTCAATGCCATTTCTAATTCTTTCATCAATTTGTGCTTGTTTCTTTTGTGCTAAACGAATTACTCTTTTCGGTCGCCCGAGAGGAAGACCACTAATTCTGATTCCTTTTTCTTTACACCAAGCCCGATTTTCTCTCGTTCGATAAATTTGATCTACATAGACAGATTCTGGGTAATATCCGGTGTGGGATTTAAAGGCTTTAACTTGTGTTTTCAAATCTTGGGATTCATTGAAATTGTCCCAGCTGATGCGGTCTAAAAAGACAAAACCATCGTAAGAACTCGCCGAAATTTTTGCCCCAAACTCGGTTCCTTGTCTGGCTTTTCCTCTAATGATCGGACGAAGATGGGGCCCTAGTTAAACTAACGATTCTGTCATCAATTCTTTTCGCCTTGTTTTCAAACATCCATAATTGTTGACGGTAAAGTTCTTGCACTACCAGTAAGAGTTTATAATCTGATTTTTTGAGAAGACTAAGAGAAGCTCCTAATTCGATTAATTCATCAATATAGCCCAGATTTCTTTTGAGATATCCCAACTGTTTTTTGATGGCTCGAATCCGTTTCTTCTTTGATACTTTTTTAGATTTAGCAACCCCTAAATAATCTTTTCTGGCTTGTTTTCTGTAAGTTCTTGGCTTGGATTTGGATTGTAACTTGCTTTTTTGAGTCTTATAGAGCTGATCAATTACTTTTTCTGTGTGTTGTCTTGCTGAATTTAATAATCCTAAATCGGTCGGATATTTAATATCTGCTTTTACCCCAATTCTGCGCTTTCAAGTTGCCTTTCAAGGGAGTCAAACCTTGATCACTCCTGATTGCTGGATTTATCCAGCAAGCCCTACTTACTGTTGGTAACACCTTTTACTAAGTTTCTCTCTTTTTGACTGGTTTTTGATCTTTTTGGCTTCTCTTTTTACTTTTCTTCAACCTTCCAAGTCGTGTGGATCATTGCCTAAAGTTTTGTCCAAGATTGGGTGGAGAAATTGATGAGGTTAAATTGGAATAAGTTGCCTTTTTATCAAAGGGGGCTAAGAGCCATGGAACTCATACAACAAGGGCTTTAGCCTCCTTATCACCCCGTGAGCGCTGTCATCCTTTGCTAAGGCCAGGGTATTTCCAGTTGCTTACAATTGCAGAATTTCAATACCGTTGATCAAAGGATTTTCTACACCATGCAGAAAATCAATATTGAGGGCACCGTCAGTTACATTGACCGTGTTAGTAATCATGGTCCCAACTTCATCACCAAACTGACCAGATAAGTCAAGATTATCCAAGTTGCTGGGAATGCTTCCTTCAAGCTCCACATCAAAGATTCGCTCACCCGGTTGATCAGTCCCACTGAAGCCATTTCCCATAAATAATCGCACTTCGTAGGAACCAGCAGTTGGCACGTCAAATTCCCAGCTCATTTCCGGTGCTGCAGCACTATCCCAACGCTCAGTATCGAAGATAGCCCCAGGCGTGGTGTCAGCAACGGTAGGTCCCGGTTCGACAGCCGAGAAGGAAGCCGTCCTATTGCTGCCAGCTTCAGCAAGGAACGGACTATTATTAGTGGTTGTGTCTGCTGTCCAGGCAATTCCACCATCAATTGCTGCAATTTCTGGACCTCCGGCATTCACTCGGTAGAGAAGGGTTTCGTTGGTTGATTCATTTACCCCATCAATCGTCACATTGACCGTTGCCGTGTCTGTCCCGCCGTTGCCATCGCTGAGGGTATAGGTAAAACTATCCGTATCAGTTTCTCCATCGTTGAGGGCTTCAAATTGACCGTTGGGGTCGTAGCTGAAGCTATTGTCTGGGTTGAGGGTGACTTCACCGATGGTGCTGCTGGTCTCGAAGCTCTCGATCGTGAGAACATCGCTGTCGGCGTCGCTATCGTTGGCTAAAACGGTGATGGTTAAGGGCGTGTCTTCATCGGTGCTGACACTATCATCAACGGCAATCGGTGAAGTATTACCAGTTGCTTCCAATTGCAGAATTTCAATACCGTTGATCAAAGGATTTTCTACACCATGTAAAAACTCAATATTGAGGGCACCGTCAGTTACATTGACCGTGTTAGTAATCATGGCCCCAACTTCATCACCAAACTGACCAGATAAGTCAAGATCATCCAAGTTGCTGGGAATGCTTCCTTCAAGCTCCACATCGAAGATTCGCTCACCCGGTTGATCAGTCCCACTGAAGCCATTCCCCATAAATAATCGTACTTCGTAGGAACCGTCTTCTGGTACAGCAAATTCCCAGCTCATCTCTGGTGCTGTAGGCTTATCCCAACGCTCAGTATCAAAGATGGCACCTGGTGTTGTATCAGCTACAGTCGCCCCTGGCTCTACGGCTGAGAAGGAGGCAGTATTATTGCTGCCGGCTTCAGCCAGGAAGGAGCTATTATTGGCAGATGTGTCTGCTGTCCAAGCTAGGCCACCATCGATGGCCGTAATTTCTGGACCCCCGGCATTGACACGATAGAGAACGGCTTCATTAGTAGGATCATCGTCTTCAATAGTAACGGAGGTAGAGTCGGTGGTGCCAATTTGAGCATTCGAGCTAACTTCAGTGATTTCAACCGTGAAAGCTTCATTCCCTTCTGAAAGTGTATCCTGAAGCGCCTCAATGAAGAAGGTGGCATCGGAGGAGCTCCCCGCAATTGAAACGGTATCGGTATAAACACCTGTTTGCTCGTCAAAACTAGTAGTTGTTGAGTCGTAGGCGTAGTCGTCCTGAGGAGTAGCTGTACCGGGAACAATTTGAAAGGTGACTTCAACTGTTTCGTCACTGGGCACAGTAACATCACTGAGCAACGAAACTTGAACTGAGTTGCCTTCGGTAACGGTGTAGGGTCCTCCCACAATGGATACTGTGGGAGTTGCCGGATCGTTATCGCTGATGTTGACTGTTGCCTCTGTTGTGGCTCCCAGCTGTAGATTGGCATCACCAGTCACCTCAGTTAAAGTAACAACGACTGTCTCGTCCTCTTCGATTTCGGAGTCATCAAGTACTGTTACATCAATATCAGCAGAAAGCTGACCTTCAGTAATAGTAACTGTTCCAGAGAGCGTCTCATAGTCAGTTCCTGCTGTTGCCGTGCCGCCAACTGTGTAGTCAATGATAGTTTCAGTAGCTGCTGCTGTATTCAAGCTAACTTGAAACTGACCATCGCTACTGGGCTCAGATGCATCTAGCGCTGCCGTGATGCTGACTTCGTTGGGTTGCTCGTCGTCGTCGCTGATAATGACTGTTGCTTTGTTAGGAGAGCCAATGACGACATCGCCGGTTGCTTCGGTGAGAGTAACTTCGACACTTTCGTCTGATTCAGTTTCAGAGTCATCGAGTACTTCGACATCAATCACTGCAGATGACTGGCCATCAGGAATGGAAATCGTTCCGGAGAGTATATCATAGTCAGTTCCTGGTTCTGCTGTTCCGGCAACGGTATAGTTGATGTCGGTCGTGGTGGTAACGGCTTCGGTCAAATTAACTGTGAATTGGCCGTTGGTATCCGGTTCAGCAGCAGTGGCGGTTGTAGCCGTAATAGTAGCAACATTATTATCGAAGCCAGGCGTAACGGTGACAGTGGCGTCATCATCTTCATTGGTAGAGCTATTGTTGGGCGTGGAATCGGGGTCTAGTTGATCGGAATTAGAAATTTCAGCGGAGTTGATATAGGCATCTGAGTCGAGGTTTGTGCTGGCGGTCAGAATCTCGATCCCTTTAATAGCTGGATTTTGAATATTATGAATCAATTCCAAATTTAGTGTTCCGTCATCAATTTTAAAAGTATCGGAGAGCACAAAACCGGTGTTAAATCCCGCGATCGCGTACGGATCGATGTCGTCAAAGGTAGCAGGAACAACTCCCTCTACTGCAACATCAAATACCCGCTCGTCAGCGCTAGTAATACCGTCGAAGATTTCTGCAAAGTAGAGGCGGACTTCAACTTCACTACCCGGATCAACAGCAAACGCCCACTGCATTTCGTCGCCATCATTTGGTGAGCCACTATCCCAGCGCTCTTGCTGGAAGATCGCTTCCGGGGTTCCTAAGGGAACACTGGGGTTAAACGCGATCGCGGAATCTGTCGCAAACGTGGAGTTACTGCCAGCATTGCTAAGAAAGGGACTATTATCTGAGGCAAGGTCTTGTGACCAGTCAAGATTGTCATCTGTTGCTTCAATTAAGGGTCCCCCTGCATTGACACGGTACAGCACGGAAGATTCAAACGCTTCCACAACTTGGGTTGTAATTTCCAAGGTGGCACTGCCGCCATTCGGCACTGAACCAATGTCCCAAATTCCGCCGTCGGGATCATAAGTCCCATTACCTGTATCACTGACATAATTAAAGCCTTCTGGCAAAGAATCGATGACTGAAACACTTGTTGCCTCATCAGGTCCGGTATTATCGACGGTCAACGTAAAGGTAACTGGGTCGCCAATATTAGGGGAATTATTATCCACTGTTTTCGCTAGTTCCAAGTCAGCCTCTTGTCCGGTCGCTGTCACTTCAATCCCACCAAAGACAGCTTGGAAGGTATCTGCCGGATCCTGACTGCGATTTGTTGAGAAAAGACCTAGCGCCAAACCACTCGCCTGGTTCTGAACCTGATAATTGCCTTGAATGGCATCCAGAACAGTGGTTCCTGTTAGGTCAATTGGACCTCCAGTAACAGTATTAGTGCCATCACTGGTGCTGGTTGTATCATACGTAATCGTCGGGATGGCCTCGTTAGCATTGAGATCAATGTCTAATGCAAACGAAATGTTCGGGGTTTGGTCAGCAGGGACAGTAAACAAATCATCAGCTTGAATAAAAGACTCAGCTATGACCACATCATCGTCTTCTAACAAAATTTGGATTTCACCTTGGTTATCTTGACTCGTTGCAAGTTTGAGATAGTTACTTTGATCGCCGGTTCCCAAGTAACTGCCAATTTGTTGGAACGGTCCTGTAAAGCTAGTACTAGGATTAATGATATCCCACTGAACGGTCAACGTATCGACAAAGGGACTAATGGTTAAACCGGTGTGGAAAAGATACTCGCCGTTATTGAAAGTTTCAAGCGCATCGCCATTGGAAACATTTTCCACTACGGTTGTCCCACCACCGGCGGCGGTAATAAACTTAACATTATCCAGTTTAATATCTTGATCTTCTAGACTAGAAGGCTCTTGGAAAAATGCCTCAAAATCAGTTTCCCCGTCGATCATCACCCCGGTTAGGCCGCCACCATAGCCATCAGGTCCGGGTAAATTATTATCTTGGTTGGCATCAAAGTCCCATAGCAATTCCTCACCAGGGTTGATCACGACCGATCCACCATTGGTTCCATCGCGAATAAAGGGATCTTCAACGTTGAGAAGGCCATCATCATCAAAGTCATCGTCATCGGGGGTTGGACCAGTCGGGGCAAAGACTTTGATAAAATCACCGCCAATTTCCGCTACCCAGATGGTCCCGTTAGGTCCTTCAATGACATCTAAGGGCTGCGTAAAGCCGCCAACTAGGGGAAACACTCCGTCTGAATCAATCGTCTCATCATCTGTAGTTCCCAATTCCCCATCATCCCCGGGATCAATTAGGGGAACTAGTTCTGTACCGGCATCATTAAGATTCAGAAGAGTCAAATTACCGTTAGTTAATTGAGCCACCAGCAATGATCCGGCCAGTGCACCATCAAAAACAGTACTGGTATATTCAGTTAGACCATTACTTGAAGAACCCAGAGTAACAATGGCATTAGACTCGCTAGAACCAAACGGGACCCGAATCCCGCTCTCAAGCAGTCGTGCTGCATCGTCAGTAAATTTACTCGGATCAATAATAAAGCCCCCTGGGATATTGACACCTGTTGGTACCTGTGCAGACAAGTCATCGACAGAGTTAACTGACAAATCAGGATCAGGTTCTGCGTTGTCATTGAACGCCGTCCAGGCAAGATCTTGATTTGAGCGAGCCGGGGCGGGGTGACCATAATTCACACCATCTTCGATTAAAAATAGCGGTTCTGGATCCCCAGTTCCACCATCATTAGGAGTGTTGGTAGGTGGTAAACCGCTCTCGTCGGTGGGAACGCCATTTACATCTAATGGGTTGCCGCCAAGGTTCCCATTAGAACCATTATCGACCGTTAAGAGCTGACCGTTTTCTCTGAGAACAAGATCATAATTATTCCGGAAGCCATCGGCATAAATCCTAAACGGTGCATCGGCCGGTAAAATGGCCATATTCAAACCATCATTCCCGCCAAAGGGACCATTTTCATCTAAGCCGTTAGCATCTTCTCCGACACCATCTGTTACATTCTCGATATTTGGGTCGTCTAAAGTGGGGATATCGTAAATATAATCCCTGGCAACTGCGTTCACGCCGCCCGATCCATCGGGAATTTTACCGCCATCATCATCACTTAAGACGAGCCGACTATCTAAATCGGCCAGATCAATTTCTAAAACCGTTCCTGAGAGAGCATATTCCCCGGTATAGGTAAAAAACTGAGAGGGAGCCCCATTATTCGTATTGCCCCCCACGGCCAGGTAGAGCTTTGTCTCATCTTCACTGAGCACCATACCGTTGACAGAGTGGTTTTCTTCTGAACGGGGCAACCCCCGAATCAAATCAACTGCTTCCCAGTTGCTGCCGTTCCAGCTCGCTTTGGTCAATACTCCCGAGTTCGTATCGAGGTTGGAGTCATTATCCTTTGCAATTCGCGGGTCGCTCGAAGAAATGTACAGAACAGGATTTTGGGCAGTCCCAGTTACGACAATTCCTGTGACCTGACGATTGGTGAGCAAAGGATTATTGATCCCATTGTCGTTGTGGTTCATGATGGACTTGACAACCCCGCCGCCATTAGGAAGCAAAAGCTCCTCATGAGCAGTGGCAATGTATTGTCCATTCCCATCAACTGCTACTTCAAAGGCATTAATTGATCCGTTTTGTTCGGAAACATAGAGTCGCCCATCAGGACCAAACTGAATGGAGGTGGGGTTAGTGATAACATTAGGTCCACCGCTAATCCCTTTGAAGGCTCCAATTTCACTAAATCCGATAACAGCCATAATTACTTACAATCCTACCTTAATTTACTTAAATGAAATTTCAAAATTGATCAGAAAAAAATTAGAAATTAAATATTTGCACTTAAACTCCGGTAAGCAGGTATATACAAGCAGGTATGTACAATAAATTACTTATAGCAATCACAAATTATATGTAAATTTTGCATAGGCGCTTAATTAATACGTAAAAGTATTTACGCAAATATTATGCTTAAGACATAAGACTATCAAAAATCTTAATAGCGTGTCAAGAACAGTTTTGGAGAGAATGCACTTGAACCACTCAGTGCTAAAGCAGTTTTCGTTAACCAAAAGATATCTTGGCGTTGCTGAATTAGAGTCTGATGTTAAAGATGCGCGATGCCCGAAGGGGGGTAGCTTTGCCACATCACGAACCGTAAGGATTCAGGTGTGGCAAAACTGGGGAATGAGAGAAGGACAAGGCTCACCGGTGAGAGGACTTTGCAAAGCCTGTTGGAAAAAAGTAATCACCGAAC
>JAAANX010000204.1 GCA_009909085.1 Cyanobacteria bacterium GSL.Bin1
GTTTCTTGAAAGAGAGATTTTCGAGAGTCGGTTAATTCGATGGAGTCTGTGTTCATTAACCTTCCGTCGATACATGACTTCTCTTTCATTGTAAAAGGACGATTTATTTATTGCAGCACTCAAAAACAAAGCTGAAAGCCTTGACAGTCCGTTGCTAGATTCTCATTTCTGGAGATGTCTAATTAAATCAATCAGAGAATCAACCAATCGGGAATTCATCTTCCTTTCACCTCTGTGTCTTGCCATTTCAATCAGGCTAAAGATTATTAACTACGATCAACCTATTTTGGCGACACAACCAACATAACAAGTAATTACGTCACTCGCCGCCAAAAAGTGCCATATAATAAAAACAAATGGCATCAAAATAAAAGTGTGGTAATACAGCAAAATATGGATAAATCACTCAAATCAGCAGAAGTGTATTTAGGTCGCCAAGGGAGGTTGGTAATTCCCGCAGCCTTACGACGATTGTTGGAGTTAGAGGAAGGGGATAAATTAATGATTAGTGAAGAGGGAGGAAGATTAGTGCTAGAAAAGCAGGAGACAATCAAGCAAAGCTTAAAATCTCGATTCGCAAAAGTGCCAAAAGATCGTAGTTTGGCCAATGAATTAATCGCACAAAGGCGTGAAGCCGCAAAAGAGGAAGTAACTGAATGACGGTAGTTTTGGATGCTTCAGCTTTACTTGCTTATTTACAAGATGAGCCTGGTAATGAATTAGTGGAAGGAGTCTTGCCAAAATCCGTAATGTCTAGCGTGAACTGGGCAGAAGTCATACAAAAATCGCTTTCAGCAGGGGTTGAAATTGAAGGAATGCTCGATGATTTGCAAGCGCTGGGGCTGAAAGTGGAACCTTTTACTGCAGAGGATGGAGAACTGGCTGGAAGTTTGTGGAAACAAACGCGACAAGCCGGATTATCGTTAGGCGATCGCGCCTGTTTAAGTCTGGGATTGCGATTGGAAGTTCCCGTATTGACTAGTGATCGCGCTTGGGCTTCTCTCCATCTGTCTCTTGATGTGCAGGTAATTCGGTGATGAATGATTGATGAGATCGGATGAAAACAGGCGATGATTTTTGCTGAAGTAACGTATCATCCTTGCCATCAAGAGACTCAACCAATCGAGAATTATCTTCCTTTAACGCTTTAAGCTTTCATATCATCTCATCGCTTAAAAGAAAGACTCTCCTCATGGAAGAATTTTTTCAAAAGCCTTCTCTGATAACTGTTTCAGGCATTCAATGAACCGAAATTCTTGAAAAAAGCCAAAATTAAGCCAGCTATTTTTACGAATCTCTAAACTCAGTCTAGATAAAAATTTGAAAAATAGCCTTGCTGTCTTAAAATCCGCTAACTGAAGCCAAATTAACAAAGCCCTAAATTATCCTACTACTTGTCACTCCCAGCGCAATCGCGTTCTTAGTGGTTTTGGGGAAAATGATTGATGAGGCCCTGTTTGGTGGTTGCTGAAGCCAGAAAAGTGTCTCTATCCTTAAAAAACACCTCACTTCATCGGATAACGCTCAATCCGAGCGAGAGCTTGTTTATAATCTTCCTCGGTTACTGAAGGCAATTGTAGCTGAAAGTAATTTTCCTCAATTCCCAAGTTGCTCTTAATTCTCCCCGTATCGTCAAAAATCTGTGGGAGATAGCCCGTGAGCTTGAAATCTTCGTCATCACCTAAGACTAGTTCATGAGCGAGAAAATTAATGATGTGCCGCCACTCTTCTATATCCTGAGATTCTAAGTGTAACGGTTCTGGGTCTGAATTTTCCTCTGCTGCCAATTCCCGGTCAATCTGCGGCAGCCGACTTTGTTGATACTGATGAAAGGTTTGGAGGCGGTAATAGCGGACGTAGAACCTTTCTTCCTCATCTTGAACTTGATTGCCGTCAAGTTGTTCTCGTTCAATTTCATCGCGCACTTGCTCTTCCAAGAAAGCAAAGGGACAATAAGCAGCTGCTTGGATGAAATGAGTGGGCTTTGGCGGTTCCACATTCGGTTCCAGCAAGGCTTCTAGACAAATACTCAATAAATAGATTTTCTGCTTCACCGAAGCCTGATCAAAAAGAACACAACCCGTGGGAGCAATCTCATCCGGTTCATCAATCTCGGGATAAAACTCCACTAAAAAGTTAACCAACAGTTGAGTAAGGTTGATATAAAACCGCGCCTGGTCACCTTTTAGTACATAAACCTCGTTGAAGGATGTTGTCCACATGGCTGGAGTAAAGAAAGTTCTCAGTCTCAGAGATCAAGAAAATTAGCTCGCTTCGGATTGGACATTTGGTACCCGATTTTTAAGTCAAATCTAAGTCAGTTTTCTTTTTGCGAGTGGCCCGAAGGCTGAAAGATGGGGGTGGAGAGACTTGAACTCTCACGACCTATCACGGTCAACGGATTTTAAGGCTGTTTATTCTTTTTTAAACCTCTCTCCTATCAATGTTTTCAGGGATCGTTCAAAAAACTGGACTAGATTTGGACTAGATTTTCAGGGAAAATTACTAGCGACAAGTTAACAAAAGTTTTCGATCTTCGGATCGCGAAACAGTCGGTCAAGATACAAGAAAAGTTGATCCCCTGATGCTGGCTTAGGATTTACACTTCATGCCATAATTTACGCAATCGAGAAACACTGACTGCTAATTGCTGTTTGGTGAGAGTATAAAGATATTCCTCGACAGATTTAGGAGGATTTTTGAGGCGAGCACGGCAAAGTTTGACTGCTTCAACTACTGCATAAGGGTCTAAATCAATCAAATCGACAATAAAATCATCTGGATGTTGAGCTTCCACTTCGTATTGAGACAGCACAGAAACGGGAAAATCCCTCAAGTTCATGGTCACAATAACATCCACTTCTCCCTTAATCGCTGCGGCTAAAACGTGGCGATCATCTAGATCCGGTAAACTTAAAGCTGGGATGAGCGACTTGTAATGCTCAATGAGGCAATCGCGAACATGACGATTCATCAGCTGACGAGTGTAGTCAAGTTGTTCTGCTGTTAAATCAGGACGCTTTTTCAAAAGACTCCTGATCCATTCTTGGTGAATCTGCTCAGTCCAACGGGCGCGGTAGAGATCCGTGAGGGCAAGCTGCATTAATAAATCTCGTAAGGGCGCAGGATAAAGAACACTGGCATCGTATAAAACTGTGACAGAGGATGGCATGGTCAATTAATCATAGCCGAGATTTAAGGCTTGCGCTTGTGCTGTCAGTTCATCAAGCGCGGCCATCCGTTTTTGATCGATGCGGTCTTTATACTCCATTAAATCTTCAAAACGGATCCGACGATGACGACCGACTTTCCGAAAAGGGATTTCGCCGGTTTCTAAGAGCTTCACCAGATGAGGACGAGAGACATTGAGCAGGTTTGCTGCTTCTTGAGTGGTGAGTTCGGCATGAATGGGAAGCAATGTAACGGCATTCCCTTGGGCCATTTGGCTGAGCATTTCAGTGAGGAGATGAAGCACAGAGGCGGGGAGTTCAAGGGTTACTTCCTCGCCATTATCCTGCACCAGTTTGAGGATGCGTGAGGTGCCGTGAGGGGGAAGATGGCCGGCGAGAGTACGGCTACTCTGTCGTGAGAGTTGAGCTTCGGATTCAGAGGGTAATCGGTGGGGGGTAAGTGCCATGGGAAAAGACCTCGTTCTATTCGCAATAAACGAAACAGACTATCTTAATCTTAACGAGAAATTTGCTTTTGCCAAATCGGGATCTTAACCAGCCAGAGTCTTTAATCGTTAGGTGTCATTTGAAATCCGAGTGATCAGGATTTGTAGAAAATAGCAGTGTCACACCCGGAATTCGTTCAAATCCCAGACAGCAATCATTACATTGGAACAGTTAGCCCAATTCTTCTTGATCGCGTGATCGCCGTTAATTGACGGGGGTTAAGTAGAATGGCACTGACTTAGGCTTAAATCAAGCACCAGTGGGACATGGATGGGAGTGGCGAGGTTGCTGTAACCAAGGAAATGCCTTTGGTCGTCGCTTTTTAACTCTCGGCTCATAGCGATCAGGACGTTCAGGAAGCAAATGCCGAATCACCGAAGAAAATAAAGAGTGAACAAGATGCCGATACTGGCATCGAGCCACCGTAGCCAGCATCGGTAAAAACTCCTCAAGCAGTTGACGAGTGCTTTGCCAAGAAACCCTGACTGGACAAAAGAATTAAGTACCAAGAATAAATTTGAGGAGTTGAATTTTTCATCTATTTTTTCAGCTTCCTGCATACCGGATGATAAAGTCTTGAACTGCCTGAATATAAAGGCGATCCCCCTTGATCGGAAGATCATTATGTCCAGCTTCGGGAATAAAAACAAGTGTTTTGGGAGAAGAAATGGTTTTATATAAAGTTCGACTCATTGGAGGAGGAACCACTTTATCTTTTTTGCCGTGTATGAGTAAAACGGGGGTTTGGAGCAAGGGTACTTTAGCTAAGCTATCAAATTTTTGTGTGAACAACCAGTTAAGGGGAAATAGAGGAATGGGGAATTTCTCTTTTGCCATTGCTGCGAGGGAAGTGAAAGGACTCTCTAAAATTAACCCTGCTGCTTCAGGATGGGAAACCCCTAACTCGATCGCGATCGCGCTCCCCAGAGAACGACCATAAATCACAATTTTACCCTCTGGAATCAACTTTTCTGCTGTTAGATAACGCCAAGCCTCTTGAGCATCTTCATAAACTCGTTTCTCATTGGGAAAAGAACCGGAACTGCGACCATAACCGCGATAGTCAATCAAAAAGACGCAATACCCCCATTGATGAAATCGTTGCAGACGAGAAACTAAATCCCCAAGATTGCTACCATTGCCATGTAGGTAAAGCAAAACCGGAGATTGCTCTGATTGAGAAGGAACCCACCAGCCATGCACTTGTCCAGGATCAACGGTAAGCCATACTTCTTCATAATGCAATTGGACATCACTGGGAATTGTTTCAATCACCGAAGACGGAAAAAAAATAAGTCGTTCTTGATAGTACCACAGCAGCCCACAACACAGCAGATAAAAAAGACCAAGTTGAATAACCAGATAAAAGTGCTTGTCAATCAATTTTTTCAGTCGTCTCATGTGAATTTTCCTCATCGGGAACGTTACTTGTAAACAGAGCGTTCCTATGCCTAACTGAATAAGTGATAATTCTGTCAAAATTGGTTATTAAAGTGACTTGAATATTGCCATATTCTTCCCAAGTGCCAACACTGATTGATCGGTTGCGCGATCGCGCTTTCTGGGAGGACAAAGAGGTATGGATTGCCATGGTTCGGTATAGTTCCCCTAATCGCGCCTTTCAGAGGATCCTGCAACGGTTTCATCCTGTCGAGCATGAATCATTTAAGGAAACCCATGGGGGAGAATAATTGCTTAATTTACTTTAATTTTATTAATTTAGCAGTGTATAAATCTGAAACTATTCAGGACTGTGCAAAAAAATTAAGAACCCACATTCCGCACCCTCAACTGTCACATTGTCCATTTGGCGATCATATCAAGGGGAATTGATTGATTCCACCATCAAACTTCGGAGGAGAATCAGGGTAAATTTTTCTCGCTTCTCATTAACTAAGAGTAATTGAGAAGCGACAAGTCTGAGATTAGAGCAGGTCTCAACTGGCTTGATCTTTCACTTTCACTCCTTAAGGGAAACTTCCCTGACAGCAATAAATAATATTCTTGACAAGGTTGGGGAAACAATTGTAGTAAATTAAATCTCTAATTTCTTTTCTAGTTTTTTGACAGCTTTTACCGCATCAGGGACACAAGCATAAGTTTGCCGAGATAACTCTCGTAATTGTTTTTCGGCTTCGAGTCGATCCTTCTCTATTTTTTTCAAAAGACGTTTTTGGTCGGATTGTTTTCTTTCTTCGCTTTCAACTAACAGCCATCTTTGTTCAATTCCTCCATACGTTCTTTGGTAAATTGAGTAACGATACCCTGGAAGAATACTGGAAATCATTTCTGAGGATTTAATTTTTCTAGCAAGAGCTGGAGCCGGTTTGAGCCGAAAGGGAACTCGGGTCAGCCATTTCAAGTCTTGCATTTGTTTCAAATTTTCTGCGCTGTATAAAGCGCTATCTGCTACCATTAATGAATCGAAATTAACTTGAGAACGGAATTGCTTTAAGATTTCAGGAAATACTTTCTGGTCAGATTCATTGCCACTTCCTGTTCTTAAGAATACGGGAATATCTCCATCTCCACTACAAATTAAATCTATCATAAATTGCTTTAAGTCTGGGCGTTTATCTCGGGAGTAACCATAGGTTATTTCAATCTGTTGAGGAACCTTTCGTTTTTTTCCCTCTTGTGAATCCACTTCCACATTCACTTCTTCGATTAAGGTATTTTCGTATTCTCCTTCGACACTTAATGAGCTTGAATCAAGATGAATCCTTTCTACACAAATTGAAAATTGTTGGATTGCTTTTAAGGCGATGCTGAGAAATATTTCTTCTAATCCCGTTAAATATAATTTGTCTAAGACTCGTCCTAATCGGTCATCATTTAAATGTTTCGCTTCAATTCCTTCTCCGATTAAATGTTCGGTTGGTTTGCCTTCAAAGAATTTGGGAAATCGGTATAAGGGAGATGAAAATAGTCCTAATCCATTGAGAATCATCGCTTTAACTGCATGACCTGGACTGACTTTTTCTCCCGGTTGTTCGACGACTAATTCATTGATTGCTTCTACCAGTCCGATTTCATCAATTAAACCAGCAATAATTCCCAAATGATCCAGATTTGTGATTTCGATTGATGATAAATTTTGGGAAACACTAGCCATGATGAACTCTAATCAAGAAAGGATTTTTTCATCAGTTTACCTTTCTTTATCCTTCTCCGGAAACCCACACTTATTGGCTCTTGGTGCTGAGTCGCCTTGGCGGATTTATCACTCTTAGGCTGTGACGAATAAAGACTCCCAGAGCAACCGTTCTCATTTTAGCCTCGGGGAACGGACAATGTGACAGTTGGGGTGCGGAATGTGGGTTATAATATATGTAAATGTGTTTATCTTCATAAGTGTTTATCATGGCTCGTTGGTCATTAGTGATTTCCGATGATACAGACCGTAGCGTGAGAGCTTATCTCGGTGCCATTGGCGCCAAAAAAGGAGGGCTATCAAATCTGGTTGAAGAAGCTGTGAAGCGTTACATTTTTGAAGAAACGGTTAAGACGGTACAAGAACGCAATTCACAGTATTCTGAAGATGAAATTATGAATGTTATTGATGAAGCGATAAGAGAAACCCGTGCATCGAATCGTTCTTGATACCAATATTTTAATCTCTTCTCTGATCAGTAAAAAAAGTTCTCCCTATCTACTTTATTATGGCTGGAGGAAAAAGCGATTTACTCTGATTACATCGGAAGAACAATTAAATGAACTGAACCAAGTTTTGCAATATCCGAAACTTCGTAAATTTATCAACCAAGATGAAGCAACCATCATGATTAGTGCTTTATGTGATTTTGCTGTTACGGTTGCTGATTTGCCAGACGTAAATTACTCGAAAGATTCAGATGATAATTTGATTATTGCAACTGCCATAGCGGGAAAAGCTGATTTAATTGTAACAGGCGATAAGGGAGATTTATTAACTCTAAAAACGGTTGAAAATATCGCAATTGTTACCGCATCTGATGCTGTTTCAAGAATTGGCATTGAACCAACTGATATCCAATAAAATTCATCCTTAGGATTTCAAGAAGTCCTCTATTGCACTATCTAGAGAGTTATACCCCATCATCATTAGTTTCCCAATCAGTTCAGTTTTGATTTCTGCTGTCACCTTCGTTTGAAGAGGAGTGGGTTTAAGTTCATCAGGAAACAATGGGGGTAAAACCTGTCCCCAAACTTGGACAATAATGCTGTTTTCATTCACCTCCTTAACAATAGCCACTTCCCCATCATATTGATTCAAGGCGCGATCGCTGCGATTGCGAAGACGAATTTGGACACAATCACCAACTTGCGATTTGGGGAAAGTGGGGGGATTTTGAACTTGGGATTTCTGAAATTGGGAAGAATACACCTGCTTGGCAACCTTTTGAACATCTTTTGCCGTTATTTTACCGTAAGGGGAATTCTCAACGGCTTGTAACCATGCTTCTCGTTGTAAATCAGGTTGTAATCGTGTTAGAGGACGGATCTGTGCTTCATTCGTTGGCAGGATTTTAGGATGAAAGTTGTCCCCAATTGGGGACACTTTTAATAAAGTCACTAAGTTATCGAAGACTTCTGCTTGCTAACAAGTTCGTAACTAAGCGAAATTCACTTCCCGTTTCCCAGTCACAAAAATTAACCACTCTGGCTTCAACTTTTTCCGAGCCTGTCCCAATTAAACAGTTACCATTTTCAAGGATTTCTAGCTTAACACTATTCTTAATTCTTAGTAGAAAAAATGATTGAGTTTCCTGGAGAAGTTCTTGTATTCTTCTGAGACTCGAAAAGCCTCGATCCATGATACTGACTCCATTTTCAGGAGTTTCTTCAATCGTGGGATTTCCATATTTACTGTCATGTCCTTGACCAAAATGAAGAAAAACTCCTCCCGGTTCAGATGTTAAAAGATTTAAGCTGCCGACCCAGCTCGAATTCGATTCGAGCTGGAAAGCGGCAGTGCATTCCGCACCACTGAATAGCTTTACTTGATGATATCCTTGTTGCCATAACAGCTTACTTGTTAAGCTAACAATTGTTGAATCGAGGGGAAATAACGCCAGTTTATTTTCATCAAGTCGATGTTGCTTTCTCAGTTCTTGTTTTAAATTGAGAAAAAGCTGATAAAAGATTTCAGGATTTCGATTCTTACTTGATGAAAGAGAAAGTTGTAATATCGACATCGATGCAAAGTTTGTTTAAGTGCTTAAACAAACTTTGCATACTCGTTTGCCCTTGATTCATGACAAATTCTAGCCAGGTAGAAACAAAGAGAAATGTATTTAAGACTGGGTAATCATCTTGGGGTAAGTGTCCGAAGTGTTTTTTGACCAGGCGAGGAAAATTTGATATCATTAGAGTTAACGATTTTCTAAATCAATTCCTCCAATTTATCAGATTGGAGGTTATTTTTTTGCTTTTTTTTCTATCATTCAACATTTCTGGCTTTAAACAAAGTAAAAGTGAATTAGGTTGGGCTGATTATCGGGTCACTGATTATTCTTATATTGAAAAGTGGTGGCAACTCGTTATGTCGGCTTACCTGATGATATCTCTCCATAGTGAAATTTTGAACCCCTTGGTTTCTCCTGTGGAAGAGAAGTTCCAAAATCATGATTGGTGGGATGAAGAAAAAGGTTGGAAAAGCGCACCGCCCGCGAGTCAAGTTTCCTCAGCGTAAGGACGGAGCAAGTGGCTCAATAACCTTCGTTTAATTCTACAACCATTGATTAGTTTTAATTTAATTTTACGATGGCTTGAAGTTTTTCCAATTCCACAACTTTCTTTAGGTTTCCCCAGATTAATTGCAATCATGAATGAGTTCGATTGTTTAAGCAGTTTAGTTGATTGTTGGGATAGTTTTCATTATTCTTCTGCCTAGAGTGATAAAAGAGAGATATAGCGCTACTGGTTCAGGTTAGGACATTACAAAAAGCTAGCAACCGAGACAGTCGTACTACCAATTCACTTAAAACGTCCTAACCTCCTTGCGTACTGCTATAACTCTAATTGCTGGGGTTGATTAACACTTGCCAGTTCTTGGCGAATACTGTCTGCTAGTTCTTGCAAAATAGTTGTGACATCGGACATTTCCTTCTCACAGCGTTCTTGTAAGGCTTTCTCTAATCCCTTGGTTCGCTCTTCCATTCGCACTTCCAAAGACCGTAACAAGGGCTGTTGATACGTCTCCCACAACGCCAATAATCGCTGCTGCATTGCTTCGGGAACCGACTCCCCAGTGACTGACTGTAATGCCTGTCGAATCTTCATCACATTTAAACGGCTAAACCGTCCCGCTTTTAAGATTCCCCCTGCAGTAATCACTTCTTCATGGAGTCGTTGCGAATCTCCCCCGAGAATTAATAATCGTCCATAGGCAATTACAGCGGGAGACTCCAGTTCCGAACTAGGGACAATTTCTGCACAGACCCGATGTAACCGGGTTGAGGTCTTGGCATTCGACCACACTTCCGCCCGTAACAATCGCAAACACATCTGTACTAAACGATGATTGAGATGGACGAGCACCACATCATCCCGACCTGTTACGATATCGGGGTTAAAGCTAATGGGACGAATTTCTCCTGAGTGAGGATGGGCTAATCCTTCACTACAACTGGCCCAACTCCCCTTTAATGCAGGTAAACGATAAACTTCCTTTTCCGCTTCCACAGCCATTAAGGGGGGTTGTTCGGCTAAATCTAAGCCAATTTTGACCACGGATTCAATATTGTCTGGGGTGAGATGCAAACTTTTCCGCGTTTCTTGCAATTGTTCTCGTAATTTCTCAATTTGGTCACGGACTTGACGCTCAAATTTGAGCATCCGTCGCACCGGTTCCGAATCTCGCTCGGCGATACTGGTATCCAATTGATGGCGTTTTCCTAACATCGCTTCTTCCACTTGCGCAGCAATCACCGGACCGACTTTTCCTAAGTCCTCCCGAATATTATTCACTTTCAAGGCAGCTCGCATAATGACGCGCTGTTTAGACCAGTTGCCATCAGGACGAATGTGAGTATTAATCCAGTTGAGCAGTTCTGTCGCTTTCGTATCTGGACGCTGACTGGCTTGTTCAGCTAAGGCTTTCATTTCGTCGAGAGATTGCTGTTCTTGGGCGGTCAATTCTCGAAATAAGGAACTAGTGGACGCGATCGCGCTTTCGGTAAATTCTTCATACTCCTCGTCATCGGCAAAGTCTTCTTCATTGGCTTCCCACTGACGCTGTAAAATCCCCACTGTCGGTGGTGTCAGCCGGACTCCGGAATTGAATTCCTGAGCCCGCGGCTGAGCGTTGGTCAATGGGCGATCAATTTTGTCTTGAGAGATGAGTGTGCTGATCTTGTCTCCTTGTCCCACCTCAATCCATCATTTTAAAGTTGACAGAGTAGTCATACCATGCACCTCACCACGTTTCAGGTGAAAGTCGTCGCCGCTTCCTTGATGGTCATCGATCATCTCGGGTTCATGCTTGGGAATGATCTGCTGCGGATGTTCGGGCGCTTCTCGTTTCCTCTCTTTGCTTGGCTTTTAATCCTTGGCGAGCAGAAAACAAGGAATTGGAAACGTTACGAATGGCGATTATTGGCCATGGCTTTGATTTCTCAGCCTCTATATGTGGCGTTTCGAGGCGATCCGGATCAGGCTAATATTTTATTTCTCCTGGCTTTAGCACTGCCTTGTCTGCAAGTCACTTCCCAGAATCGGGCAGGGATAACTCAGTTCGGAATTTGGTTAGCGGCTGTCATGATTGCGGAGGTGGGTTCGATTGAGTATGGGGGATATGGCATTCTGTTCATTTACCTGCTGGCAAGCTTCCCGAAGCTTCTCCCTTGTTGGCAGGGGTTGAATGCTCTGAATTATGCAGGTTGGATCACTTCCTATAGGTTACTTCATCTTCTTTCTTTCTTTTCTTACCCGTCAGAGATTTAATGATTCCCGTTACTTTTCGGCATACCTTCACACTTTACGCTGGAATTGTGTCACCTCCACTCAAGCTGACTTATTTCAAGCCCCCTATCGCGCTGGGATTCAAAATTAAAGCCTACCAGTTAGAACCCTTGCGAAAAGCCCTGCAAATGCCCCGTGTGGGAATCTTTATCGCGGATGATGTGGGATTAGGGAAAACCATTGAAGCAAGCTTAATTCTTCGGGAAATGCTGTTACGGCAAAGACTGCAACGGGTTGTCATTGCTTGTCCTCCTTCGATGGTGCGACAGTGGCAAGAGGAGATGGAAAATCGTTTTGGGCTAACCTTTACTATCTTTGATCGCGCTTTCATTATCCAAAAACGACGGGAACGAGGCTATGGCATCAATCCTTGGACAACCCACACCCGCTTTATCATTTCTCATGCTTTGATTCGGGAAGAAACCTATGCTGCCCCTTTAAGAGACTGGCTGGGGGATTTGGCAACGGGATCAATGTTAATTTTAGACGAAGCCCATAACGCAGCGCCAGCGACTTCCAGCAAATACGCGATCGACTCTAAACTGACAAAAACCATGCGCGATCTTTCCCCGCGCTTTGAGTTTGACATACTCCCCCACTAAGCTGACGCTATAGTGGGGGATTCTGGGAAATCAGTTACCTGACCTCCTATCCACTCAAACAACGAAAGTTGTTTAGGGT
>JAAANX010000205.1 GCA_009909085.1 Cyanobacteria bacterium GSL.Bin1
CAGTGATAAATAAAGTATAACACAAATAGATCAGGCTTCGTTCTAAGTTCGCTCTCATCCCCCATCTACTTCGTTAAGATGGGGGAATTCTCGCTCACGTCGTTAAATAAGCGTATAAACTGCATTTCCTGTAATAATGATTCCCTATGACTCAATTAATTTGACGACCCCGGAATGACACAATAAACATGGAATGCCCAACAGTATATCAATCATGCCTCTTTTTTGCTTGACATTATTTTTAATGATAGTGACCAACGATTAGTTTGTTTGGTGATGGGACAACGGTTGCTGCAAGATGTATCGGACTATCCCATCAAGAAAAGCGTCTCTATCGCAATAGTGGCGAATGGAATCTTGTAGACTTTCAAGATATTCATCATCCTAGACAATAGGGAACAAGTTTTTCTCAGGAGAATAGCGCTGAGGGGCAAAATCTTTCAAACTAAGTTCTCCCAGGCAATAGTGATAAAGATCGCACTCAGCAAAAAGCGCAATTATGTTGGCTGTCGTCTCAGTTTATAGGAATATTTTGTGCTGCGATCGCGCTGGTCATAGCAAGTTTTTTATGCCTTAAATCCATCCCTTGCTCAAACGATAAAATATTAACAAATATCAATAAAAACTAAGTTAAATTTTAATTCAAACCTTTCTGATCAGCCAAGTAGGAAGATAAAACAACCAATGGTCACCCTTGACAATTTGCTCCAACAACGAGAAAAAATTCTAACTGTTGCTCAACGTCATGGAGCATTCAATGTTCGCGTTTTCGGTTCCGTCGCGCGGGGAGAAGCTAGAGATCGTAGCGATGTAGATTTTTTGGTTGATTATGATCGTTCGAGTCGGTCATCCTGGTTTCCAATGGGGCTCATCGAAGATTTGGAAGCATTGCTGGGAGTTCGGGTAGATGTAGTCACAGAAAAGAGTTTAAAATCCCGTTTGCGAGATCGGATTCTACAAGAAGCAAAACCTTTATGAGACGAGACTCGGAACGACTACAGGACATTTGGGATGCCATTGATCGCATTCAAAGTCGATTTGATCTTGATCGGATTGAGGATGATGAGATGCTTCAGGTTTGGGTGTTGTATCACTTGCAAATTATTGGCGAAGCTGCCCGCGCCCTTTCTTCTGAAATAATGCAAAACCATTCTCAGGTTCCTTGGTCAAAAATTGTCGGTTTGCGTAATCGCGTTGTGCATGAGTATTTTGATATTGATCTTGATATTGTCATTGATATCGTTACTTACGATTTACCTGAATTGAAGGAGCAAATCAAAGGGATTCTTAATCATTACAGTGACAGTTAATATGACTGAAAAAAGGGATTTATTGGCTTGCTCAAAGTACCAAATTAACACGAATAGATAATTCAGCAGTCAAACTTAGTTCACTATTGCTAACTTCACATTGCTTTACTTGGATTCCTCGATATAGCAATTCTGAACAGGGAATCAACTTAAATCAGCGTTAAAACCGCATTTCCGGTAATACCCAGTCCTACCAAGGTTATCGCGATCGCGCCGAGAAGAGGCAATTTTTGCAGCCCGAACTGCGCTTGGGGAAATTTTTGGAATTGTTGTTTGCCGTAAATAAATAATGCGCCTAAACCAATTAAAGTCACGGCTAAGCCCACACTAAAGACTAAAACTAACATTAAGCCATAGCCAATTTGTCCCAGCGCGATCGTACTTAATAATAAAACTAAAGCGGCGGGACAAGGAACCAACCCGCCGGAGATGCCTAAAGCCAAAATCTCTCGCCAAGAGGCAATATTAACGTCATGATGATGGTGATGGTGATGGTGATGATGAGAGTGATGATCAGAAACGTCGTGAGAATGGTCGTGGTGATGATGATGATGATGTTTAGTTCGGTGCCACCGTTGGGGAATTAAACGGAAGCCAATGGTGAAAATCACTACTCCTGAAACTAAACTCAACCAAGGGGATAATTGTTCCGGTAAGATGTATTGCGATGCGAACCAAGCAATTAAACCGAATCCAAAAACACCAATGGTGTGAGTAATCGTAGTGGTCAAGCCTAACATGACGGCTTGTTGGAATGTGGCTTTTGTTCCCACTAAATACGCACTAATCATGGTTTTACCATGTCCAGGAGAAAGGGCATGAAATCCTCCCCAAATCAGTGCCCCAAAAATAGCAATTAGCCCTCCTTGCGCCCCTTCTAAAAAAGGGATGGGAAGCCCATTATTTTGAAAATTGAGAGAAAGCGCCAGCTGTTTATTCGTCGCATTAAAAATATGGGTTTTGACCTGATCTTGCCAGCGAATGGTCGCCAGACAGTGTGCCGTGGGTAAACCAGGTAAACCCATGCCTAAATTGGTGGGGAAGAGATTATATTCAATCTTAAGGGTTTCTAGCGGTTGCCTCCAGCGATAATTAAGGGTCAGTGTCGTATGAGTCTCGCTTGTAATTTGTGAACTGGGTGGAATCACGAGCGTTGAATTAGGCGTAACTGTCAGCGTTCCTAAGCGATTATTCTGATTTAATAGTTGAACGCGATCGCGCAAAAAAGTCTCTAGATTACTTTGATTGTCTTTGACTTCTTGCGCTTCAATTTTGCCGTTTTCATTATCATCAGCAAATCGAATAAAATCAATCGGTAACGTAAATTGAACCACCGCTTTTTCTGCAGAGACGTCAATTTCTGCTAATGATAAATCATTAATATGGGCAACCGTTCGTGTTGCAAAAACGCCAGATAGCAGTAGCGTTAGACAAAATCCAAGGCATCCTAGCATTAACCACTTTCGTCGTTTCATCTCACAGTGCTGATCCTTATTCCTTTAAAACTTGGGTTAGTCCAATGCGAGTCATTTTCCATTCGAGAAAAATAGAAACTGAGCAATCGCTACACTAGTCAGTAACATACTTATTGGAGCCGATGTTCTTCACAAAATGGCAAGAGTGAATTAAGCGTAACAGAAGGAATACAACTAATAACAAATGATTAACATATTGAATCATAATACTCTAAAGCTGACCTTAAAAGAGCGTCGTCAAAAACTGGCTCAGATCTTTCCCGAGAACGTTTTATTGTGGTCAGGCTGTGCGCCTTCCCGTAATTTTCCTGCTAATACATTTCCGTTTCGCGCCAGCAGTCATTTTCTTTATTTTGCCGGTTTAAATTTAGAAAATGCGGTGATTGCGTTAGACAATGGCAAATTAACCCTCTTCCTGGATAACCCGTCTGCAGAGAGTATTTTGTGGGGAGGAGAAAAGCCGACTCGGGATGACATTGCAGAAACCATTGGGGCAGATCGGGCTTATCCCTTAGCAAAATTAGCCGAAGATCAGGGGGAAGCGGCAACGATCGCGCTGTCTGATCCCACGATTGACCAACAGCAACAAAATTGCTTAAAACGCAAAATCCTACCACCAACACAAGCCGCTGGCAAAGATCGCGCCCTCATGGAAGCGATTATTCAGTTACGCCTCTGTCATGATGAAAGCGCGATCACGCAAATTCGTCAAGCAGCAGGGATTTCTATCCAAGCCCATCAAGCCGGAATGAAAGCAGTGCAACCGGGAAAAACTGAAGCCGAGATTCGTGCTGCAATGGAAAGTGTAATGATTGCCCATAATGTAACCTGTGCTTACGGTAGCATCGTCACCGGACACGGGGAAGTCTTACATAACGAAGACTATTCCCATACCTTACAAGCCGGGGATTTAGTCTTAGCGGATGTCGGTGCAGAAAGCCCGGGCGGTTGGGCATCCGATATTACGCGTACTTTCCCGGTTAGCGGTCGCTTTTCGCCAACTCAACGCGAGATTTACGATTTAGTTTTATCCGCCCATGATGCTTGTATTGCTGCAGTTGCCCCAGGAGTCGAATATAAAGACATTCATTGGCAAGCGGCAACGATCATTGCCGAAGGTTTAGTGGAACTGGGGATTTTACGAGGTAATGTCTCAAATCTACTAGAAACCGATGCCCAAGCCCTATTTTTCCCCCACGGCGTCGGACATTTATTAGGCTTAGATGTTCATGACATGGAAGATTTCGGCGATCTGGCAGGATATGCACCGGGAAGACGGCGCAGTGAGCGTTTTGGTCTAGGAAACTTACGGCTCGATCGCGCCCTCCAACCGGGAATGGCAGTCACGATTGAACCCGGATTTTATCAAGTTCCGGCAATTTTGAATGATCCGCAAACCCGAGAACAATATCAAAACCAGATTAATTGGGAACGGCTGGCACAATTTGCTGATGTCCGTGGCATTCGCATTGAAGATGATGTGCTGGTAACCTCAGAAGGATCGGAAGTTTTAACTGCTGCTTTACCTTGTGAACGCGATCGCGTTGAAAGTTTAACGAATGCTTAAGGCTATGATTTTGTGTTCTCTCTACAAGAAAAATGTGCAGTGATAAAATCAAGAACTGTTACACGGCTGGGGGGTTACTCAAGTCCAGAATTTTTCTGTGATGAAAACTGTACGAAGGGTTGAAGATCAGACAAACTGATCGGGAATCTCTCAACTGATCACTGTTCAATAACGAGTCAGCATTATGTCTAATGAAACGCCATCTGTTGGAATTATTATGGGTAGCGATTCCGATTTGCCGACAATGGAAGGCGCGATCGCGATCTGTGAAGAATTTTCGGTTCCTTACGAAGTGGCGATTGTTTCCGCCCACCGCACCCCAGACCGTATGGTTAACTACGCAAAAACTGCGTCCAATCGTGGCTTAAAAGTGATTATTGCTGGTGCGGGAGGGGCCGCCCATTTACCCGGCATGATCGCCTCTCTTACGGCTTTGCCTGTGATTGGAGTTCCAGTCAGAACCCGTCACTTGCAAGGGGTGGATTCTCTCTATTCCATTGTGCAAATGCCAGGGGGAATTCCGGTGGCAACAGTTGCTATTAATAATGCTAAAAATGCCGGATTATTAGCAATACAAATTCTGGCTGCCTTTGATAGTAATTTGTTAAAGAAAGTTGAGGACTATCGTCAAGAATTAGCAACTTCTGTAATTAATAAACAGACTCGATTAGAAGAAATCGGCTATCAGGAATACCTCAAAGAGTTTAAATGAAGAATAAACCAATAAGAGTCAGTCTAAACAACCAGATAGCCTTACTTCATCTCAATTTGTTACTGCTGTTACCTGGATTAATCATCCCTTTGTTAAGATAGATGTAACGAAAAAAGTAGTTAAATAAGCAGGTAAAAATTTAAACTACCTTACCTATTAGTATAAAACTGACCGCAAGTAAAGGTCAAGCACAGCAATGAATACCGAGCAAAATATGAGTGAAAAAACACAGACTCCTCAAGCTAAAATTCATGTGGAGAATCTCGTTAAAATTTTTGGGGAGAGTCCTCGTGAGGGCTTGAAACTGATGCGAGAAGGTTACAGTAGAGACGATATTCTCGAAAAAACGGGAAATGTTGTTGGCGTCGGCGGTGTTTCCTTTGATATTGAAGAGGGAGAACTCTTTGTCATTATGGGGTTATCGGGATCAGGAAAATCGACTTTGATTCGCTGTCTCAACCGCATCATTGAACCCACCAGCGGTCAAGTCATCATTGATGATGAAGATGTTGCCCATGTCGATCTAGAACGACTGAGAGAAGTTCGACGCACCAAAATGGCAATGGTGTTCCAAAAATTTGCTCTCTTTCCTCACCTCACGGTCGCTGAAAATACAGAATATGGTCTGAAAGTGCGTGGCGTTGACGAACAGCAGCGTCGCCAGAAAGCCATAGAAACCTTGGAAATTGTCGGCTTAGATAAATGGGCCAATCGTTATCCTTCCGAATTAAGTGGCGGTATGCAGCAACGGGTGGGATTAGCGCGGGCGCTGGCAACGGATCCGGATATTCTCTTGATGGACGAAGCCTTCGGTGCGCTTGATCCCCTGATTCGTCGGGATATGCAATCTGAATTAATGCGGCTACAAGATGAACTGCACAAAACGGTTGTCTTTATTTCTCATGATATTCACGAAGCCCTAAAAGTCGGCGATCGCGTTGCTGTGATGAAAGACGGTTACTTTGTGCAAGTGGGCACCCCCGAAGAGTTGGTGACGAATCCTGCCGATGAGTATATCCGAGACTTTATGATGGATGTCAATCGGGCGCAAGTCCTTAAAACGGGTTCGATTACCCGCAAAACCATTCCCTTTATTCTGGGACATGGTTCGGTCCGTTCGGCATTAGAGCAAATGCAACGGCATCAACGAGAGGAAATGTATGTGGTCAATCAAAGCAATTTTCCCATTGGTGTCGTCACAACCAAAGCCTTAACGAAAGCTTTAGAGGAAGGCCAAGAAGATATCAAAGCAGTGATGAAAACTGACTTCCCAAAAGTCCAAGCCAGCACTACCATTGAAGAAGTGGCCCACCTCTGTCAACAAGAATTTCCGCTTGCGATTGTTGATAACCAAGGTCAATTCAAAGGTGTGGTTGAACATTCTGATATTCTTGCTAGCATCGGTCGTATCCAAGATCCGGATGACGACACAGTAGAAAGGGAAAACCAGCCCCAACAGGTGGCGGTTTAAGTGAAGAGTACCCTTTGCCATTAACAGAGGCTTCTTAATTATCAAATCCTTTCTGTTTGGTCCCCCAGACTTTTTTCACTTGGGGGCTTTTCCCTTCCTTACCCAATCAACCAATCCATAACCAACACTTAATCATGTTTGATCCATTTCAAGAGACCATTTGGCCCCTCGGCGATCAAATTGAAGCGATCATTGACTTTATTGTCAATAACTTTCGCTTCATCTTCAACGATTGGATTGGACAACCGGTCGGCGTTGTCTTAAGGGGCATCCAATCCTTTTTCCTTTTTCTGAATCCCCTGGTTTTTCTCGTTGCACTGTTGGGAATTGCCTGGCAAATTGCGAACCGCAACATCGCTATTTTTAGTGTGATTGCGATGACAGTGGTCGGATTAATTGGGGCGTGGGAAGAATCGATGATTACCCTTGCCCTGGTTGCAACAGCAGTTGTTTTTTGTGTGATTATTGGGATTCCACTCGGTATTTGGGCAGCCCGCAGCGATCGCTTTGCCAGTTTAATTCGCCCCATCTTAGACACCATGCAGACGCTTCCGGCATTTGTTTATCTGGTGCCAGTGGTCATGTTATTTGGAACCGGAGAAGTCCCGGGCGTGATTGTCACCTTCATTTTTGCCGTTCCCCCACTAATCCGCTTAACCAATATTGGGATTCGCGGCGTTCCCGAAGACGTAGTCGAAGCAGCACAAGCTTTCGGTTCTACCCCTCGACAAGTTTTATTACAAGTGCAAGTCCCCTTAGCAATGCCCACAATTT
This sequence comes from Cyanobacteria bacterium GSL.Bin1, assembly GCA_009909085.1. Lineage (NCBI taxonomy): Bacteria > Bacillati > Cyanobacteriota > Cyanobacteria bacterium GSL.Bin1. The sequence goes on from JAAANX010000205.1 coordinate 7,310, forward strand.
TAGCTGGGGTTAACCAATCTTTGATGCTAGCTTTATCAATGGTCGTTATCGCTTCACTGATTGCTGTAGAAGGCTTAGGACAGATGGTAAACCGTGGTATTGGCCGTTTAGATGTTGGCTTAGCCGCAGTTGGCGGGATTGGGATTGTTCTTTTAGCAATTGTGCTCGATCGGATTACCCAAGCCGTGGGCGATACAAAAAAAGGAAGACTCCATTGGAAAAAACGAGGTCCGATTGGTTTTGTTCTGAAATTAGTTAACAAAAAGAAAACGCAAAGAGTGCCTCAACAATCCTAACGACATTGATCGCCCAGTCGGCTGTAGCTGTAACTTTTCAAATTTGATCCCCCTCGAACCGGAGAAGAAGGCACCGAAGGGGCCTGTCTTCATCCTTAGCTCTGGTGATCTTTTGGTCAAAGGGGGAACTGGATCAAGCTAGACTTAGGAAAATTCGTCTAGTTCAGCGGGATAAAGTGATAGGGTTTCGACTCGTTCGCCTCGTCGGACTTCAAAATTGAGTCTTTCCCCAACGTTACTATTTTCTACCATGCGCTGCAACTCTTCGGCACTGGCAATGCGATTCCCTTCAATGGCTGTAATCACATCACCCCGTCGTAAACCGGCGCGTGCTGCTGGCGTATCTGCTTGTACCTGCATCACTAATACCCCTTCCATTTCTGGAATCATGACACCGGCATTGGGGTCGCGATTGATTTCTTGCGCTAACTGGGGAGTAAGGCTAACCATACGAATGCCGATATAAGGGTGAGATACGCCTTTCCCTTCTGCCAGTTTCGGATAAATGGCTTTTGCTTTGTTCACTGGAATGGCAAAGCCAATTCCGTTGGCATCGGCACGAATGGCAGTATTAATACCAATTACTTCCCCCCGATCATTGAGGAGGGGACCGCCAGAATTGCCGGGATTGATCGCTGCATCGGTTTGTAGAAAGTCAAGACGTTTGTCAGGAATTCCCACTTTTGCACTAGGACGGTTCAGCGTACTGATAATCCCCAGGGTTACCGTATTATCTAATCCTAAAGGATTGCCGACTGCAATTGCCCAATCCCCTACTCTCACTTGATCAGAATCCCCTAATGGAACCGTCGGTAAATCTTGCCCTTCGATTTTAATCACTGCCAAATCAGTGACTGAATCGGCCCCTAAGACTCTTCCTTCAAGAGTGCGTCCATCTTTCAAGTTGACACTGACTTGATCGGCTTGATTAACAACATGGGCATTGGTGAGAACAATCCCATTACTATCGACAATAACTCCGGATCCTTGCCCCCGTAAGCGCCTTTCTCTAGATCCATTGGGCAAAAAGTCATCCCCAAAAAAGCGACGGAAGAAGGGGTCATCGGCAAAGGGATTGGTTTGGGTCACGGTTCTTTCCGTATCAATGCGAACGACTGCGCCGCCCACTTTTTCCACTGCCAAACTGACAAAGCGATTCGTAATTTGTTGTGGGCTAGGGCTTTGGGCGATCAACTCATTTTTGGGAACTGTCTCGGCTTGCGAGGGGAGGACTTGATAGCCGCCTCCGCCAATCAAAACGCCGAAAACGAGGACGATCAGATAAGTTAAAAATTTACGTAAGTTGGTTGACATTGCGATAAATTCCTTACTCAATCAAAAAATAGATTGTTTGATTTAATCTAGTTCTCCTTGAAACAATTGGTTTAATAATCCGGCAATGAAGGAGAGGATGATGGAACCAAAGAGGGCAGGGAAAAAACCATCCACAGTAAAGCCAGGAGTTAAGTAGCCAACAATTCCAAACGCGATCGCGTTTAGAACCAGTAAGAATAAGCCGAGGGTCAGAATGGTTAAAGGCAGGGTAAATAGAAATAAAATCGGTTTGACAATCGCATTCACGAAGCCTAATACCGCTGCACCAATGATTGAAGCCGAGACACTATCTACGACTAAACCCGGAACAATTTTGGCAGTAATCAGCAGCGCGATCGCGGTTGCAATCCAAGTAATTAGAAATTGTGGCATAACGTTTCCTCTATGGAGTACCATGCAATCTTAATTTTAGCCCTTCTGTTGGCAATGCTTCGCCTAACGTAGGAAGGATAACTCTGTGCGTGACCATTTCACTCTCTCAAGACGAGGCATTCAATTGCAAGACTCAACTCAAAGCATTACGATGATTCGTAAGTGTTGTTAAATCCAGAATTTAACGAGTTCCATCTCACTTGCTATTTTCAGGGAACCAAAGCAAGGAAAAGTTAAACAATTCAGCCAGCTAACTTCATTTAATATTGACGAACAGGCGATCATAAATATGAATGATACTTACTCAAAAAAGGTCGTGATTGTCGGCGGCGGTCCTGCCGGCTTAGGGACAGCTTTAATGTTAGCCCAAAGAGGCTGGAAAGACATTACTGTAATTGAAAAAAGACCCACTGCAAATTATTATGAACCCGATAAATCTTTTAGTTATCAAATTGATGGGCGCGGACAAAAACTAACTGATTTACTCAATATAACCTCTAAACTTGCTGACTTGAGTGTCCCAAACACTGACTTTTATTTTACGCTGATCAAAAAAGACGGCACTCGCAAAACCAGTAAGCTACCAATTGCTGACCCAGAACGCAAAACTGCTTATTGGTTACCGAGAGCATCCTTTGTGCAATTACTATACGAAGAAATTCAAGAACATTGGCAAGAATCAATTGAAATTTTATTCCAAACAGAATGTTTAGCGATCAAACAACATGAAACTTATTTAGAAGTTGTTACCCAGTCTCAAGATTTAGAACAAGCAACATTTATCCCAACTCTGCTGGTTGGTTGTGATGGTTTAAATTCAATTGTGCGTCAAACCCTTGATCAAATCGATGATCAATCTCATGCCTTTGCAATGCAAAAATTTCCTTCTTCGAGTGCTGGTTTAAAATATAAAGTGCTGATGTTCCCGCCGCAATTTCCTTTATCTGAACAAGAGGGTGATGTTGCAGAATCAACGATGGCTTATGGGATCCGATCTGCCTTTAAAGACCGGAAAAAATCATTTTCTTTAGGATTATTACCTTTAAAAGATTCTAATCAACCCCGAACTGCCAATATTATTCGATATCCTGATCATTATATTTGGCAGCTAGAAACTGAAGAAGAATTGGAAAATTTTTTAAAGGAAGCCTTTCCGCAGTTACCGCTGGATAAAATCATCTCTGCTGAAGAAATGGCTCGATTTCTTTCCAGTAAGGGAGGACAATTTCCCATCCCTCAATATTGTTCAGGATTGTATAAAATCTTAGGCAAACCGGACAATAACCAAGGGACAGCTGTCATTTTATTGGGGGATGCTGTGCATTGTTTTCCGCCTGATATTGGGCAAGGCGTGAATGCTGCCTTAGAAGATAGCTATATCTTCCACGAAATTTTAGAAGAGACGAATGATCATCTATCGCAAGCACTCCCGCGCTATCAAACGCAACGGGAACCCGATGTTAAAGCCTTAATTCGTCTCGTACAAATCAGCTATCCTTGGCA
>JAAANX010000206.1 GCA_009909085.1 Cyanobacteria bacterium GSL.Bin1
CTAGAAAAAAGGTAGAAAAACAACATAATCATATTGCTTTCAAGCGGAAAGACTACCAATTCAAACTAGCCCATAAACTTTGCGACATGGCGGATACTATCTTTGTTGAAGATATTGATTTCCGAATAATGGCAAAAGGTTTTTTAGGGAAACATAGCTTGGATGCGGGGTTTGGACAGTTTCGTACTATCCTCAAGTTTGTTGGTAAAAAACGGGGAGTCTTTGTGGGAGAAGTTGACCATAAAGGAACATCCCAAACTTGCCCAAACTGTCGAACCACAGTAAGAAAAGAACTCTCAGATCGAGTGCATTCTTGCCTTGAATGTGGATACGAAACAGATAGGGACGTTGCTTCTGCTCAAGAAATCTGTAATCGAGGAATAGAAACGTATCGGGGGACTCCCGAAAAGCAAGAAATAGGCTCTCAAGTCGAGGTGTCGGGGGCAATGTGCCTAGATAACTGGCGTAGGGGAGCAATGCCCATTCGTGAGGATGGGAAGCCAGCACTCTAATCTTTGATTGAGTGCTGGAGGATGTCACTTAAATCGACTTGATTAATAGATTCCCCTAGTTGAAGTGCCACAGTCAATAGCACAGCATGTTTGAGCAGAAAAACGAAGCAAAATGCTAATTTCCCCTGGAGAGAGGGAACTATGGTTTGCCCTTAGTGATCGTTTCGAGGCAGCAGCGATGTTAATTTGAGTTTGATGAGCTGATTTGCGCGTATTGTTGAACTAGGGCTTCAATGGTACTCAGTAACCGATCTTGATGCCAACCTAAATAGAGATGCGCCGCGATCGCGCACCCGCCAGCAGCAACCCCTTCTTTGACATAACCATCTTCATACGCTGTCAGTTGGGGATAACCCGAAGCAGCAAAACTCAAACCTGTGGCTAATAAGGGAACATCCTGCAAGGTTTTTGCTAAACCGACGGTATCCCCGGTTAAATCTTGGGCGACCCAGCGCGTGGTTCCCACAACGACTTTTTCTAAATCGCCCCGACTGCCTTCCCTTAGCAACCGTTGCATCAGGGCATAAACGGCTAGCATTTGCGTTCCCCCTGCGAGTAACACGCCCACTTCCCGACTCGCCGAGAGGGCCATCCCAGCAACCACTGCTTGCATCGGATCTCCCACCGCTGCTACCACAGCAAAGGGATCCACTGGCGTTTGTTGAAAATACCAATCCGTTCGTCCTAATCCCGCCTGGACAATTTCCCATTTTTGTTGATGATTGCATTGGGGATGACTGCTATTCACTTTATTGGCAGCAGCAATTCTCAAGCCAGTGAGTAACCCTAACGCTGTTGTGGTTCCCCCTACCACACACTCACCAATAATCAAATAACTGTCTTTCACAGTTTTTGCTAACACTTCTCCCCAATGCCAGCCTTGGGCAAATAACGCTTCCACTCTGGCTTGGGGTAAAGCATTCCCAGTAGAGACACATTGGGCAGGAATCCCACCTAAATCGATATGGGGGACGGCGGGCGGTTTCGGTAAGCCGGCATTAAAAACGTAAACGGATAGTTCTAAAGCTTCCACAAAGGCGCGGGAAATGAGAGTGGGAGATGCCCCTACAGTAAGTGGCGGTAAAGGATATTTCGGGTGCGGTTGAATGCCATTGACTAAACATTCTGCATCCGCGATCGCGGTGTAACGGCGATCATCCGGTGTCGCCCCAGCTGCCGAAATTTGAGGCAATAAACCGGTTTCAGTAAAACCTAAAACACAGGCTAGGGCAGGACGTTTCCCCCGATATTGATTTAACCAACGATTACCTTGCTGAATTTGAGTATAAATTGGAATCATCTTTGTTTAATTATGCTTATATTGACTGTTCTGAGGGTACTTGAAGACAGGCAAAACTGGCATACTTAATATTTTCTAGGGCTTATGTTGTTGTTTCTCCTTGACTATCAGATTCCGGAATACTAGGACACTTGACAACCCATAAGCCATCTTTATCACGATCCAGTGTGACATTAAAATTCATATCACTAATCTTCGTCTCAACTCTTACTATTTCCATCATCAATTATGTCTTATCGAGAATGAAAGTGTTACACTAACAATAAGTCAAGTAAACTCAAAAGTTTCAATTCATTATTAGTCTTAGTTGAGTCAAGATGAATCAACTTCAAATTTCTCAAGAAAATTTAACTAGAATCGAGGAGATTGCTCAACAATTTAATCTATAGGTTAATGAATTATTAGAACATATTAGCCAAGGTGAATTAACTGTTATTGAATCTGAAGAATTAGAAGATTTAATTGATTTACAAGAGGCAATAGCAGCGGAAAATGATCCCGAAAATCAAGAAAGGGTGTCTTGGGAGTTGATTAAAAACAATTTATCAGCAAAATAAATCTTGTGTCCCTGTATAAAATAGAATTTTTGAAAACAGCAGAAAAAGAATTTTATCGGCTTCCAAAACAAATTCAAGAAAGGATGGCAAAAAAGCTAGAGGATTTAAAGACAGATCCTTATCCTTCTGGTGTTAAAGCCTTGAAGAATGGGCAAGGGCGGTTAAGACTTCGCGTTGGTGATTATCGAATTATCTATCGAGTGGAAAATGATATTCTTGTAATTCTTAGAGTGCTGCAACAAATAAACCATCCATAATGTCTTGAAATTTCCCTAAGCAGCCTATAGCTACTGGATGATCATTTTCTTGGATTACTCTTATTATTACAGTTGGACATCGCAAAAATATCTATCGAAATTAACATGCCCTCTGCTTAAATCAGCAGATGAGTTTGCCATGGAGGGATTTGCTTTCACAACATTAGTCTTTCATATCAGGTTTAAAGTTGTAAAGGTGACGTTATCCCTCAAAATCCCTCAAAATTGACCAATTCCTTAATCAGGAAACTTGCGCGACTTTTACTCCTTTAATTTCTTGACGATTCCGAAATAAAAAGTTGGGTCTTAAGACAATTCGCAATAAAATCCATAAGGACTGAATTTCTCCTGGAGAAGACTTGCTTAACCATTGTCCGGGACGACAAAATAAAAGTTCAACTAAACGCCGGTCTTGATCAGTGGTTAAGTTTTCAAACTGAATTTTTAAGCGTGGAAATTCTTCGCCTCGGTCTAAAGCAGTAATCACACCTTGAAGCGTAATTTTTTCTTCGACTAATTCTAATTTAACAGCGTAAGATTCTAAGTGAGCAGGTAATGTAATGGAGTGAGTAAGTGCCATTTCTAATCCCACTTCGGAGAGTTTTGTGGTTACACCCCAAATTGTTTTGTTACCAAATTTAACAGCAACAACACGCCGTAAATTAAACCATTGATAAACATCTTGCGCGGGAATATCTAATAGAATCAGTAGGGCGGTTCCTAACATAAAGAGATTATAACCACTCCAGACCCAACCTAAACGCCAGTCGTGACCCACTCCCATCATTGTCATTCCTAAGCAACGCCATAAACTAATTGCAGTTAACATAAAAAGAAGCATTAACGGCATTGCTAATGTCCAGTTAAAGCGAATTGTTTCTTCTCCTTTTACCCCTTTTGGGGTTACCTTAAAGCCCGAAGAAAAGGGACTAATCATAACTTGAATAACGGTTAAAGCGAGAGGAAAAGCAGAAACCAAAGAGTAAATATCTGATAATAAACTGGAACGACTGCGACAGTTCAGCCAAGAAAAAACAGTAAGCTGGACAATATAAAATGGTAAAAAGAAATAAATCACTTCTTCAACGGTTGTTCGCAGCGGCAGAACGCCTAAAAAAGAGTACGTCAGAGGCATTAGTAAGAAAAAGATACGAGAAAAACTGGTAAACCAATGCAGTAATCCTTCTAAATGGGCAAGGCGTTGTTTTAAGCTTAATCCGGGAATGGTCAGTGGATTTGATTGAATAAAAAAGGCTTGTAATGTACCTCGCGCCCAACGAATTCTTTGCGTAATATGAGCGCCAATATTTTCTGCGGCTAAACCAGCACTTAATTTTTCATCTAAATAAGCCAAATGATACCCTTTTGCAGAAAGACGAATTCCCGTAAAGTAATCTTCACTTAAAGATTCAGTAACGAAGCCTCCTGCTGCTTCTAAGGCTGACCGTCTCACAAGAAATGCTGTTCCTGAACAAACCACACTTCCCGCCCCATCTTTAATCGGTTGAATTTGCCGATAAAAAACTTCTTCTTCTGGGGTTAAAATATCTTCTAAGCCTAAATTATGTGCAATTGGATCGGCATTATAAAAACTCTGTGGTGTTTGCACTAATGCCATATTGTCATCTTGAAAAAAGCCCACTGTGCGCTGCAAAAAATTTTTCGTCGGTACAAAATCAGCATCAAATACCACGATTAATTCGCCATTAGTTTGGGGCAAAGCGTTATTTAAGTTTCCGGCTTTTGCGTGTTCATTAGTGGGGCGGGTAATATAGTCACAGCCTAATTCTTCTGTCAGTGCTTTAATATGCGGTCGGCGGGTGTCATCTAATAAATAGATTCGTTTCGGTTCATAATCAATAGCCTGACAACCAATAATGGTCCGTCTTAAGATAAATTCTGGTTCATCATAACTAGGAATTAAAATATCGACAGTGGGACGAAATTTTCCTAACTTTACGTCCGGTTCAAGTTGATCCGCTTGTGGCGAACGATTTTTGACATTTAACATCAAAAAAAGTTGAATTCCACTACTCACTAAAACCAACATTTCTAGAGCAAATAAAGTTAAACTAATGGTTCCATTTAGCGGATCACTGACGTTCAATGTAGTTAATGATCGCCATAAGAGATAGCGTACAGTTAGCGTTAATAAAATCGTGATGATTACAAATCTTGCCCATCCCCTTGGCGTCGGAACGGTTTTTGTCACAATAAAAACAAACGCTAATAAAATGAGTGTTGGCAGCAGTAACGCTCTGCGCGAGGCCTTCATTGGGGCTTCTAAGAGTTGGGGTGGATTCTGTTGCAGTTGATAGAGTTGGTCAAATAACTGCGTCACCGTTCCTTCTCCTGCAAACCACGCGATCGCGACCCCAGCAGCGATCAGAATAATACTTAATAAAACGAAGGTAGTCAGGCGTAAGCGTAACACCCGCCACCGCAAGCGACGTGCCCGATATTGTTCAGTAAATTCAGAAACAGTCATAAGCGAAAACTGCGTTGAGTCTTTAACTTCATTGCTACTCAAAATAGCCTAAGGGGACTGACTTAAAATCAGCCCAAAGCCATATGATTAGGAGTAAAGACAGTTTTAAGGAAATCCTCAGGAAAATATAATCTGCTCTTTAATAGAATTCGCTATTCTGGAAGGCATTAATCAAATCCTACTTCGGTAAAGCCCAAGTTGCATCGACCCTGAAAACTTCTTTTCTGAGATTAATCATGACAATAGACAACTGGTTAACGTTAATTCATCCTGCACTAGCGATCATTTTTGTTTTCCCCCTGATTGGCATAGTGGTTAACTTTGCTTGGGCAACTCGCCAACGGCGGTTACAACTGAAAACCGGAAATCAAAAAAGCAAAATTCCTCCTGTGGTTGGGCGCGATCATGTTCAACTGGGAAAATGGTTATCTGCAGCAGTGGTAGGGATTATTTTAGTTGCCTTTGCCCATGCCATTCTTGCTAAAAATATTATCAAAAATCAACTTTTCACACAAAATCCACCCCAAGCCATTTTCATTGTTTTAATGTTTGTTTTAACCGTTGCTTCTCTCGTCTTTTTATATAAAGCAAGAGAGAAAAAATGGCGTGCTATTTTTGCAATTTTAACTGGCATGGGCTTAGTGGTTCTTGGGAGCCAAGAAGGAGTGTTTCGCCGTACAGCAGAGTGGTATATTTCTCACTATTATTATGGAATGGTTGCTGCTTTACTGATGATTTTCTCTTTAGCAATTATTGAAGAAATATACAAAGATAAGTCATTATTTTGGCGGCGAGTTCATATTACTTTAAATACGATCGCGCTGTTATTATTCATTGGACAAGGTATCACTGGCACGCGAGATATCTTTGAAATTGGTTTATACACCCCCCCACCAGGATTAGTGTTTCCAGGGCTTTAAGCCGCAAGCTAACCCCAATAAAAATAGCCAACCCATCACTCCTGCAATCGGGTTGCCATAAATTCCGGTAATGGCAGGAGAAATGGTTTCAGTATAGTGAATTAACTGCCCCACATCAACAATATAATAGCCCCAAACTAAGCCCGCATGTAAACCAATTGCCAATCCTAATCTTCCTTGATTCCTGCGCCTTGCCCACACTAATACTAAGCCTAATAACAGCAAGCCGGGAAAAGCAGGTAACGTTTCTAGCATGACAGGAAGCGGTTTTAAGAAATGAGAAATGGCAAAAATAATCCCGTTTGTCCATAAAGCAATCTTCAGCGAATAATCCTGTTCTAATTCATTTAATAACCAACCGCGAAACACAGATTCTTCGGCAAAAGCAACCCCAATTCCAGTCAATGCCCCTTCCAAAATTAAGCGCCAAAAGGGAAGAGCATTCTCTTGCCAATTTAGCCAGCCAAAGCTGCCTTGTAAAGCAAATAAGGTAAACGTTAACGTTAAAGCAACTGCTAACCCCTGTAAGACTTCTTTGCCATTACGAGAAGTCAAACTTAAGCCAATCTTTTGATAGGGCGCAACTTGTTGGTAAATCTTTTGACCGATGACTTTAATCAGGATAAAAAAGAGAATAAACAGCCATCCCATCACTAAAATTGTAACCAGATTGGGATCATTGTTTAAAAGTAGCTGCACGGGAATCGCCACCGGAAGCCAAAAAATAACGAGTAAAATGAGGAAAAATCCGATCCGAAAGGGTGCAGGAAAGGATTGAATTTGAGTAAAGCGTGTTTTCGTCATAGCATTTTATTTCGCGATTATAGTGAAGTTTGGTTTGAATCGCTTCCTCAGCCGATTGCCTTGACAGAATCATTTTTAGAAATATAAGAATTGAAACTGATCGGGCAACCACGAGAGAACACGCATGGTATAATGAACTACCTAAAAGATTAGAGGATGAAGATCACGGGTGTGTAACTCGGATCGATGTCGTGGTTTTAAAATCAAAGTAGGCTTAAATTATGAAAGTAGTTATTCTCGGTGGCGATGGCTTTTGCGGATGGCCCACTTCCTTGCATTTGTCGAAAGCTGGTCATGAGGTGATTATTCTAGATAACCTGTCTCGACGCAACATAGACAACGAGTTAGAAGCAGGTTCTCTGACTCCCATTTCGTCGATGGGGGTTCGCCTCGCAGCATGGCAAGAAGTCAGCGGTCAAACAATTGAATTTTACAATCTTGATATTGCACAAGAGTATGATCGCCTCCTCAAATTACTCTGTGACGAAAAACCAGATGCAATTGTGCATTTTGCTGAACAACGGGCTGCCCCTTATTCCATGAAATCCCCCCGTCATCGTCGCTATACCGTTGATAACAATATTAATGCCACTCATAATGCCTTGTGCGCGATCGCGGAATCCGGATTAGATATCCATCTTGTCCACCTGGGAACCATGGGCGTTTATGGTTATGGAACAGCAGGGATGAAAATTCCAGAAGGATATCTCGATATCGAAGTCGTAACCGAAGAAGGAAAACGGATTCCCCAACAAATTCTGTATCCTCCGAACCCAGGGAGTGTCTATCACATGACCAAAACCCAAGATCAGTTGTTGTTTGCCTATTACAACAAAAATGATGGCGTTCGTGTCACTGATTTACACCAAGGGATTGTCTGGGGAACTGACACCGAAGAAACGAAGTTAGATGAACGGTTGATTAATCGTTTTGACTATGATGGCGACTATGGAACCGTTTTGAATCGCTTCTTGATGCAAGCTGCCATTGGTTATCCCCTAACTGTACATGGCACCGGCGGACAAACGCGCGCTTTCATTCACATTCAGAATACCGTCCGCTGTATTGAACTAGCCCTCCAGTATCCCCCAGAAAAAGGCGAACGGGTAAAAATCCTCAACCAAATGACGGAAACCCATCGCGTTCGCGATTTAGCGAAACTGATTGCGAGTTTAACTGAAAGTGAAGTGGCCTATGTGGAAAATCCCCGTAAAGAAGCAGCAGAAAACGATCTCAAAGTGGATAATAGTTGTTTCTTAGAAATGGGCTTAAAACCCACGACTTTAGCCGAAGGGTTACTCCATGAAGTCACAGAAATTGCCAAAAAATATGCAGCTAATGCCGATCTCTCCAAAATTCCTTGCACTTCGGTTTGGACAAAAGACCAAAAAGCCGGTATTCCTGAAATCAAAGAGGAAGTGACCTCGAGTTCCAGTAATGCCTAGAGGTGGTGTCAATTAGGAAAGTGTCACCTTACACAGTACAACTTTAGTTAGAGCTCGTTATTCTATATCTAGTGGTGAGTGAGGAGTAATCGAACGGGAAGGCTCTAGGGGTCGAAACAAGGCAAGACTCCCTTGAGCCTTTTCATTTCTTTCTTAAAGGCTCTTTGTTTGCTACACCCACCGGTCGAGGAAAACGGAGATCGGTTGGCTCAATTTTTTTTAAATAGAGACAGTGGCGTTCACTATTCGTAATCGGTGTTGAAAAATGCTCCACTTTCCCGATTATACCACCTAATTCGCCTAGCGCTTCATTTAAATCCGCCTCTTCTTCCACTGTCCAATGACCGCGATAGAGAACAGCCATTCCCCCCACCTTTAGGAAAGGAAAAGCATATTCAGCACAAACTGGGGCTGCTGCCACTGCCCTAATTAAGGCAATATCGTAGTGTTCTTGCTGTTTGGGTTGCTCGCCAAAAGCTTCCGCGCGCTCGGCAATTGCTTTGACTCCTAATAATTCTAACTGAGAAATCAGGGTCTTGAGATAAGCAATTTTCTTTTGAGTGGAATCGAGGAGGGTGACTTGGGCTTGGGGAAGCGCGATCGCGCAAGGTAGTCCGGGAAAGCCGCCCCCCGTCCCAAGATCAATAAACGAGGCAGTGGTTAAGTTCTCCACACCCAAAGGAATAATTCCTCGCAAAGAATCCCACAAATGTTTCTCCCAAAAAGCTTCTGCTTGGGTGATGCGGGTTAAATTACATTGCCGATTTCCCGCTAAAATCCCTTGATAAAGCTGTTCAAACTGCTGCTGTTGTCTAGGGGAAGGCGACCATCCTAAGGTACTCTGCCAAAGGTCTGTTAACTGAGGAAGCATGGTAATATCCAATCGGTAAACATTTAGAGAGAGAACAATCATTCCCGTTGTCGAGGGGCAAGCCGTTCGGTGCTTATACGGGGAAGGAACAAGACGTCCGTTTCATAAAGGGATGATGGCATGAGCGAAACCTCCTTCCATTGCCATTTTTCCGCAACTGCACCCTAAAGATTCATGATTTCGACCGGTTCAATGGCATCCGCCGGTGTAAACCCAAACACTCGAGAATAGAAATAAAATTCCCCATCCAGCGCTCGTTTAATATTTTCAGCCCGACGGAAGCCATGTTGTTCCCCAGCAAAAGGGACATAGGCGACGGGTAATCCTTTCTGCTTAATCGCTTCCACCATTTTTTCTGCCTGATTGGGAGGGACGACCTTATCTTCTAAGCCTTGGAAAAAGATCACCGGACAGGATAATTGTTCTGTATGGTAAATTGGCGATCGCGCATCATAGACGGCTTTTTCTTCAGGGTAGTCTCCCACCAACCGGTCTAAGTAGCGGGACTCAAACTTGTGAGTTTCTTGGGCTAATGCTTCCAAATCACTCACCCCATAATGACTTGCCCCGGCTTGGAAAGTATCCCGGAATGTCAGTGCGGCTAAAGTGGTATAACCGCCCGCACTACCGCCAGTAATTGCCAGACGGTTGCCATCGACTTTGCCCATCTTGGCTAGATATCGCGCAGCATTGACACAGTCGTCCACATCAACAATGCCCCAATTTTTTTGCAAGCGTTGTCGATATTCGCGTCCATACCCGGTGCTACCACCATAGTTGACATCGACAAATCCAAAGCCGCGACTGGTCCAATATTGAATTTTTAAGTTAAAGCGGGGACTGGTGGCAGCCGTGGGACCACCATGACTTTTTACAATTAACGGCGGTAACTCTCCTTCGGGTGCGGTATAGTCCTGATTCTGGGGTGGATAGAACCAAGCATAAGCGGTTTTCTCCCCGGTTGTCGGGAATGCAATTGCTTCCGGAACTGATAAATAGCCGGTATCAAGTTCTAAATTTGTCGCCCGCTTGAGCACTCGACTTTCTCCAGTGGATAAGTTTAAGTTAACCACTGCGGTGGGTTCGGTTGCTGACCCGCCAATGAAAACAACCTCATTCCCTTGGGCATGAATCGAACCAATATCCGTATAGGGAACCTCTAACGTTTCTAAAGTTTTCGTCTCTGTGTTTAAAGTGGCAAGATACCATTGTCCATTTTGGGTATAGGTACAAACAATTTGTTTTTCAGAAATAAAATCATACAAAGCAAGACCAAAGACCCAATGGGGCGATCCAAATTCGGCTTCCATTTCATAGAGGGCTTCAATCTTCCCTTGCGAAGTGAGACGGTACAAATTCCACCAATTATTCCGGTCAGAAACAAAATAGAGTTGTCCATCTGGTGACCAGAGAGGATGACAAACCGCTTCCTCTTTGCCACCAGCAATCACTTCCACCTCGCTGACACGACCTTGATCGCTTACCGTTCCCACACATAACTGTGAATCATCCCAAGGCATATTCGGATGATTCCATTGCACCCAAGCTAACTTTTTCCCATCTGGGCTGAGGCGAGGCGAGACATAAAAATCACAACCGGAAACAAGACAACTGACATCTCCTGTTTTTAAATCAACGCTGGCAATATAGTTTTGCGGTTCGGCATCGACGGTGTCATGGTCTTCACAAATACAAATTAAGCGATCGCGCTGCTGATCCAATAAGAGTTCGGCATAACAGCGATTCGCTTCACTGGTGAGGGGTTGGGGTTCGGCTTGAGGAGATTTTTGGTAGAGACGTTGATCAGAAAAATTGGAGAAATAAACGGTTCCCTCTGCGACTAAAAAGGCACCACCACCGTATTCATGAACACGGGTCCGAACATTATAAGGAGAGGGCGTTACCTCTTCTACGGTTCCTTGAAGCGTGCGTCTGACGAGAACATATCGTCCCCCTTCTGAGGGTCGTGCTTCCAGCCAATAGATATCTTGGCGATCATAAACAACACCACCTAAACCAATACTTTCTGAAACAATGAGATCGGAACTAATGGGAGATTTCCAACTACCGTAGGGGCTAACCTTTGAATTTTTCATTTTATGTTCTGGAGATTTTTTGCCTGAACTATATTATCAATGCCGGATCGAAACTCATTAACTTTCAACCCTCTGGTCTGGCTAATTTGAGCGATAAATTAGCACCAGTAAAACAATAGCAGTATTAATCACAATATTCAGTGATCGTGCGAAATTAGGAATGTCAATTTGACCGCTGCCGAATCAATCAGTATAGAAAAATTGAAATTCGCCCAAGCGCGATTGCACTCAATCCTCAACAGAAAAACTCACACCCATTAGAGGCAACGAAGGTAATTGGGCGATCATGACATACTTAATCTTAACAAGTGAGGGGATAAGAAGCTGAGTCATCATCCCTTGGATGTTTCACCCTCTCTCGCTTTTAAAAAGGAGGAAGATAGCCAAGAGCATTTTTGACCCGAGAAAGGGTTTGTTGCGCGATCGCGCTGGCTTTTTCTTGTCCTTCCTTTAAAACCGAATCGAGATAGCCTTGTTCACTCATCAGTTGCTGATATTTTTCCTGAATCGGACGTAAGGCTTCCACGGTTACCTCTGCCAGTAAGGGCTTAAATTGCCCCCATCCCATATCCTGACATTCTTCTGCGACCGCTTCTTTAGTTTTTCCCGATAGCAGCAGATAAAGGCTTAATAAATTGTCGCATTCGGGACGTTCGGGATCATCAAAAGTTAATCCTTTGACGGGATCCGTTTTGCACCGTTTAATTTTCTTTTGAATGACATCTGGCGAATCGAGTAAATTAATCCGACTCATTTCTGAGGGATCGGATTTTGACATTTTTTTCGTGCCATCGAGTAAACTCATCACCCTTGCCCCTTCAGTGCGAATAAACGGTGTCGGGAGTTTTAAGACCGGTTGGTCTTTTTTGCCAAATTGATCGTTGACCCGCTGAGCGATATTTCGGGTTAATTCTAAATGTTGTTTTTGGTCTTCTCCGACCGGCACTTTATCTGCATCGTATAATAAGATATCCGCTGCCATTAAAACCGGATAATCGAGCAAACCCGCACTCACATTTTCTCCTTGTTTCCGTGCTTTTTCCTTAAACTGAATCATCCGTTCTAACCAGTTTAAAGGGGTCATACAATTTAACAACCAAGCCAGTTCACTATGGGCGCTCACGTGGGACTGCACAAAAATTGTAGAGTAATCTAACTTAATGCCACAAGCGAGATACAGCGCGGCAATGGTGTAAGTGTCTTGAGCAAGGGTTTCTGGGTTATGAGGGACAGTAATGGCATGAAGATCAACCACACAAAAAAAGTTATCATAGTCTTGTTGGGTCTCAACCCAATTCCGAATTGCGCCTAAGTAGTTTCCTAAATGAAGATTTCCGGTCGGTTGAACTCCCGAAAGGATCCGTTGTGCCATAAAATTTCCTTGTCATTCCTTGAGAAAATTATATAGCATGAAAAGCTATCGCTTAATGTTGTTGTTTTAGGCTGAGTCAGTAGATGTCTTCTGTATCTAATTCCGATTCTGATCGCGCTTATAAAAGTCGAATCTTAAACTTTCTCAATCGCCAATGGTTACGCTTCGGCGATCGCGCAAAAACGGGCTTTCGACAACTGCAAACAGCAACCGTATGGAGTATGCAACTCCTTGCTTATCCGATCTACTTACTCGTCCAAACCTCAACTGTTGTCGGGAAACAACTCCAAACCAAAGCAGTTAAACTTCTCTCTCCTGCTGAGGAAAAACGAACGGCTTCTGTGGCGAGTCAACCGACGGCAGTGGTTTTAAATAGTCTTCATCCGTGGTTAGAAGGAACCCCATATCAACTGCTTCCCCTTCCTCAAACCCGTCGCAGTCTCGGGGAAAAACTACAATTTTGGCGTCAACAGCAATCCTCACCTACCCAGCCGAACCCGATTAACGTTCCGGCTTCTGCGCAACGCCAAGCAAGCCTCAAAAACCTTTCCTTTCTTTCCCGTAGTAGCGCTACAAAAGTAGGCAAAACTTATTTAATTCAGGGGGTTGCTACCTATCTCGAAACGGGAAAACTCGTCCTCGTCACCACCGAAAATCAAGCCGTTGATCTCCTTTCTGAAACACAACATGAACAACTCAAGCAACGGATGAAAATTCTCCTCGAATGCTATGAACAGTTGCAACAGCCTTGGTGGTGGCAAGTTGCTTCTCAATCCGAAAGGAAACGACTTCATCCCCTACATTGGTTGTCAAAGTTAATGATTTGGATTCAAACCAGTCCCTTAGCTAAACGCTTAAACTGGTTCCAAGAATCCCAGTTGGGGTTTACCTCAGGCTATGAGTGGATCTCTCAAATTCCCCCCTTGACTCCTCCCAAAGCCGGATTTTTAGATCAGCTTGATCGCGCCCTTTCTCGCTGGGAAAATACGCAACTGAGTCCGGTTATTAACAAAATTCGATATTGGAAAACCAATCTTGACCCGCGGAATGCGGGTCACGCGCAGGCACCTTCTTCAAAAGAAGGTGTACCGCGTGACCAGACAGAAGATAATGCAATTCTCTCCTTAATTCGCTCAGCAGTCGATTATTTTTATGGCGTGAATCCCAAAAACAGTCTGACAGGAGATGGGAGTGGAGAAAGAACGGTTAATCAACACCCGAAACTCCTGCAGCCACTGTACCACCTCATCGAACAGGGAACAGGAATTATGCAAAACTCTCCGATTGGTAGCCGCTTCAACAGAATGAGCGATCCCAATCAAGATCCGTTTACCGTTCAGCAACTGATTCAAGCCGCGATTGACCACTTTTTTGGAAAATCCGATGCCCACACCATCACTTCCTCTATCGAAACCGAAACGGAATGGGTAAGCGAACCCTGGCTAACTCGGGCTGATCTATTTCGTGAAAATGAGTCTTCGCAATACTTAGCCTCCGCTTCAACCCCTGATGAGGAGAATGAAGATTTTTCCGTGGCTGTCAGCCGTTACTTAACAGATAATTTTTCTCCCCCGAAAACTCTCCTACAAGCCCAAGCGGAGAGTCAAGCATCCGATCAAAGTGCAGAATGGTTACAAGCAGAAGCGGTTTCTATGGGATATGACAAACATATCCTCGCTAGAATTCTAGAATGGGTGGATCGCGCTTTAGTCTGGCTAGAAGAGCGATTACTGAGGTTTTGGAAGTGGCTTTCTTCGTTTCGTTAAGCCAAGCTATAGTTCTTCTCTAAATGAGGATTTTCCCCCTGTTTTTTTGACAACCCGAATCGACTGAATCGTCATCGTTTTTTCCAATGCCTTTGCCATATCATAAAGGGTGAGGGCGGTAACAGAAACTGCTGTCAGGGCTTCCATTTCGACGCCAGTTTGCGCTGTGGTCACGACTTCCGCTTGAATTTGATAACCGGGTAAATTCAGATCGGCAGTTAAATCAACTTTCACGTTTTGTAAGGGTAAAGCATGACACAAAGGAATTAATTGTGCGGTTTGCTTGGCGGCCATAATCCCCGCCAGACGGGCGGTAGCTAACACATCTCCTTTCGGGGCATTCCCGGCTTCAATGGTCTCTAAGGTGCGTGACAACATCCGGATTTCTCCTTGCGCGATCGCGCTGCGTTTGGTCACCGCTTTATCGGAAACATCCACCATGCGGGCTTCTCCATGAGCATTGAGATGGGTTAAATTTTCCTCTTGTGTCATTACTAAAGTTTGTGTTATATTTAGTTACTGTTGGCAAAAAAGCTGGCGCTCGGGCTTGTAGCTCAGTGGACTAGAGCACGTGGCTACGGACCACGGTGTCGGGGGTTCGAATCCTCCCAAGCCCGCTTATAAAATCATATCAAGAATTGAAAAAGGAGAGGTTTTTGCCTTTCCTTTGCTCAGTTTAAAGCGAAAAAATTAACCTTCTTGCTTGACATCTAAAAAAATAGGCTGCTATATTAGTAGAGGTTTATTAGCCAGCCTATTGGGGTGTAGCCAAGCGGTAAGGCAGCGGGTTTTGGTCTCGCCATTCCTAGGTTCGAATCCTAGCACCCCAGTTTAAATGATAAAAAATAGATAGCCCATTCGCATTATTTCCGGTGCTAGGCAACGAGTCACAAGTGCTCCGAGGACATAAAATTCAGAGCGATGGTAACTGAGCCCTTGCTATAAAATTGATAGGATAATCTTGAACTCAGCAGGTTGGTGTTAGTGTCAAACTTGATCGTCCCTGAAATTCTCGCTTTAGACTTTGATGGTGTCCTATGTGATGGTCGCGCTGAATATTTAGAAAGTAGCTGGCGGGTTTATCGGGAAATTTGGGATCCGTCAGCAGTGAATTTAGAGGCACTCAGACCGCGTTTTTATGAATTACGGTCAGTGATTGAAACAGGCTGGGAAATGCCGTTATTACTCAGATCGCTGCAAGCAGGCATTACAGCCGAAGCAATTCTTGACAATTGGTCGGTTCTCGTTAAAGACATCCTGGAGAAAAACCAGTTAACTCAAGCAGTAATGGCACAATTGTTAGATGAAAAGCGCGATCGCTGGATTGAAACGAATCAAGATGACTGGTTAGCCCACCATGAATTTTATCCCGGTGTCATTGCCAAGTTGCAAGATATCTTACAGCAATCCATGACACAGATTTATATTATTACGACAAAAGAAGGGCGTTTTGCCAGAAAATTGCTTGAACAAGCGGGCATTACTTTTCCCAGTCATCACATCATTGGTAAAGAGTCTCAACAACCAAAACGAAAAACGCTCAATACATTACTGCAAACGCAAAATCATCCTTCTTTCTGGTTTGTAGAAGATCGGCTGAAGACTTTACTTTCTGTTGCTGACTCTCCTGAGTTAGACTCAATCCACTTATTTTTAGCAGAATGGGGTTATAATACAGCGCGATCGCGCCAAGAAAGCCAAAATCATCCCCAAATTCAGTTACTAACACTGAAACAATTTAACCAAGACTTTTCCCGTTGGTCCTCGTAAGTTGCTTCTCCAGCCCAAACTGAATCATCATTGCCCTGAGTTTGCTTCCAGCAAAACCCATAACTTTATTCACTTGATTCAATAAATTTTGTTCCCCCCTCGCGTGGAATTTGACGATCCCAGCTTTGAGAATACACCCGTTGATCCCCTTCATAAGCATCAAGGGTCGCATCAATGTAATAGTAAGATTCGTCAGAAGTTAAGACGGTGCATGTCACCGTTTTTACCGACCAATCTTTCCGCTCAAAAGTCCGAAGACAATAAGTTTCTCCCCGGGCAGAGTTGAAATCATTATCGCAGAAGGTGTACCACTCTTTCGTTTGCCAGCCCAATTTCAAGTCAATGTGCTCAAGGTAATATTTACCTTCATCTTTAATCACCTCTAAGGTAGATTCATCTTTCGCCAAATCGCGAATCACTGTCCAACGTAAATCAGCGGGCTCGATCATCGTCTTTTCAATCGGAGGAGCGCCTTCTGGTTCTGGAAAGGGAGGCAGAGCCTTGTCACTCTCCCGAGGTTTACGTATCGGTAGGATGAGTGAGCTATTCCCTGTGTAAATCGTTAAGCGCGTTGATTGGGGTGGAATCCAAGCCAGGGGCCAATAAGAGGTAGAAATAGAGATGCGAAAACGATGCCCTTCCGGGAAACTTTGGGCGATATCATTGAGTTGGACACGGACGCGATAGCGTTTTCCGGGTTCTAGGAATTGGGGCGTTTCGTTGCTATCACGATGGATCAAATTGAGTAAGCCGTAAGTGACTCGCGTAGCGTTATCATCAGGAGCAATATCAGAGAGTCGAATTGCAATCATCGCTACCGGTTGGCTAGAAGATAATTCCAAGTCCACAACCGGTGCCCCTAAAATTTCTAAGGGCTCTTGCAAGTAGTCACTATCAAAAACCAGAGAACCGCCATCTTCTTCTCGTTGATCATGAGGTAAATCAGGTGGGGCGCTATAAGAACACCATTTCCCTGCAAATAGCCCTACACTCAAGGGAGATTGGATGGCTAATTCTGTCTCCGGAACGGTTTCTCCTGGTGCAGCAATTTCACAAGAACCAAGAGGGTAAACCTGCTTCTGGATATGAGAAGAGGGCCATTCTGGTTCTGCCACCCAGCGACCTGGGCGAATGGAATACTTGGTGGTTGGCGGGACACTCTCTTGCATCCAAACCCGTAACATGGGTTCATCCATGATGCCCGTTTCAATTCCTTTGAGCCAATTATCCCACCACCGCAGTGCTTCTTGTAAAAATCCGATCGCGGGACCGGGGGTTGCCATGTGAGGATATTTATGACTCCAAGGTCCAACTAGACCCAGTCGCGGAACGTTTAGATTAGCCAGCAGGCGAAAAACGGCATTAGAATAGCCATCTGCCCAGCCACTAATCGTCATTACCGGGCAAGTGATGGCATCAAAATCTTCGCAAATGGAACCGTGCTTCCAGTAATCATCGCGGTCAGGATGACTTAACCAGGTTTCCAGCCACAAACCACTGCCTTTAAGTCGTTCCAGCCACATCTCTCGCCACCGCTGACCAACCACTTCTGGATCGGGCGGACAAGAATTATAGGCGAACATCACAGAGGCCCAAGACAAGTTATCTCCTAGTAAGCAACCGCCCATGTAATGGACGTCATCAGCATATCGATCATCTGTTGAGCAAAGACTGATCACAGCTTTGAGCTCCGGCGGGCGTCTTGCTGCGATTTGCAAGCCATTAAACCCGCCCCAAGAAATGCCAATCATCCCCACTGCACCGTTACACCAAGGTTGGTCTGCCAGCCAACGCAACACTTCAATGCCATCATCTTGTTCTTGTTCCAGGTACTCATCGGTAAGTACCCCATCGGAGTCCCCACTACCGCGAATATCAACGCGGAGGCAGGCATAGCCATGACCGGCAAAATAGGGATGAGTGCGGGCATCTCGTTCAATGGTGTGGTCACGTTTGCGATAGGGGATATATTCTAAAATAGCGGGAACGGGATTGTCTTCTGCCCCTTCTGGCAGCCACACCTGAGCAGCTAAACGACAACCGTCGCTCAGTGGGATCCAAATATTTTCAATTGTTTTTACCGGATAGGGGAAGGATGTGACAGTCTTCAACGGGCAGTCTCCTCTACTAGCCATAGCGCAACGTTGATATATTATTATAGTTTGTCTTTTCCAGTTGAGGTGGACCAATGACCAATGACTAATAACAAAAATCAAAATTGCTACGCTGTGTTTAGACATTACATCAGCGCTCGAAAATGATTGGCAACCCTGATCTCCGTCTTTCTTCTCAGTACACGGTACGTTGGCAAGAACAAATCAAAAATATTTCTCAATCGCAATGGGATGCTTTGGCTTTACCCCTGGCGACACCTTTTTTAGAGTGGCAATGGTTGCACACTCTGGAACAATCGGGAAGTGTCAGTCCACGTCGCGGCTGGCAACCTTGTCATTTAACAATCTGGAAACAGCAGAATTTAGTTGCTGCTGCCCCCCTGTATTTGAAGGGCCATAGTTATGGGGAATTTGTCTTTGATCAACAGTGGGCAAATTTAGCCTATCGCCTGGGTGTTGACTATTATCCCAAACTGTTGGGCATGACACCATTGACGCCTGCAGTTGGGTATCGGTTTTTGATGGCTCCCGATGAAGATGAGGAGATGCTGACAGAACTCATGGTTCATGCGATTGATGAATTCTGCGATCGCGAAAAGATTGCCGGTTGTCATTTCTTATTTGTTGATCCCGAGTGGAAACCTCGACTTGAACAATGTGGCTTTCGGGCATGGCAACACCATAGCTACATTTGGGAAAATGCGGGATTAAGCAGTTTTGACGACTATTTAAAACTTTTTAATGCCAACCAACGGCGCAACATTAAGCGGGAACGGAAGAAAGTCGAAAAAGCCGGTTTAGAAATGAAAGTTCATGCGGGAGAAGATATTCCCCATTGGATGTTTCCGCTCATTTATCAGTTTTACAGCAGCACCTGCGACCAATTTTTTGGCATGAGTAAATATCTGAATCGGAAATTCTTTGAGCAACTTTATCCCCATTATGCCCACCGGGTTGTCGTCTTTGCTGCTTATACCGAAGATAATCGTCGTCCCGTGGGCTTATCGTTTTGTCTGCGAAAAGGAGAGAACCTATATGGGCGCTATTGGGGCTGTTTTGAGGAGTTTGATTGTTTACATTTTGAAGCGTGTTACTATCAACCGATTGACTGGTCAATCGCGCAAGGGATAAAGATGTTTGATCCCGGGGCTGGCGGTCGTCACAAACGTCGCCGGGGGTTTCCCGCAAAAGTTAACTACAGTTTACATCGCTTTTACCATCAACGGATGAGCCAGATTCTCAATGCTTATATTGAGGAAATTAATGAGATGGAACAAGCGGAAATTGAAGCCATTAATCAGGATTTACCGTTTACGAAAAAAGAGATTGAACTCGATCCCAATCGCGTTTAATTCGTCATTCGTCATTCGTCATTCGTCATTGGCATCTCAGATAATTGACCAGGATGAAAGAGAAATCAGAAATAATCTCTTTCATCCTTTTTCTGAATTGACCAACAACCAATGGTTACAAGGTCGTGTATCCT
This sequence comes from Cyanobacteria bacterium GSL.Bin1, assembly GCA_009909085.1. Taxonomy (NCBI): domain Bacteria; kingdom Bacillati; phylum Cyanobacteriota; species Cyanobacteria bacterium GSL.Bin1. The sequence continues at coordinate 19,759 of JAAANX010000206.1, forward strand.
AACATTCCACGCAGGGTAAAGAAAATAAGGAAAAAGCCACTGACGAGAATGCCAATTAAAGCGGTTGCTGTGACAGGGCGATTAAAAAGGGGTTTGAGCCGTTCAAAAAGGGCAAAGAAAATGCCTAAACTAAAACTAATTAGATAGCGGGGATAACGAGAAACATTCTGAAAAAAATCTTGCATGGCCAATCAATGGGGTGATTAAGTATTGCTCTTTCTATTTTAATCTGGAGCGTTACATTGTTGAAAACCAACCCTTTTTGGTAGGGGTTTCAACCAGATCTTTTTTTCAAAACTGACTAAGATCATTAGTAAATGGGAAAGAAAAGTTTGATTAAAGAAAATCCTTTAAATGAAGGAGGTTAATTTAAGATGCAACCCACTAATCCTAACCAATTTACAGAAAAAACTTGGGAGGCAATTGTCCGGCTTCCTGATTTAGCCAAACAAAACCAACAGCAACAAATTGAAAGTGAACATTTGTTGAAATCGTTGTTGGAACAAGACGGACTCGCCAGTAGTATTTTTAGTAAGGCAGATGTGAGTGTGCAACGGTTGCGCGATCGCGCCGATGAATTTATTGCCAAACAGCCGAAAATTTCTAATACGGGCGGGTCAGTTTATTTAGGACGAAGCTTAGACGCTTTATTTGACCGTGCGGATAACTACCGCCAAAAGCTTGAAGATGAATACATTTCGATCGAACACTTGATCCTCTCCTTTGCCCAAGACGACCGCTTTGGCAAAGCCCTTTACAAAGAGTTTGGACTCACTGAAGAGAAACTGAAAAATGTGATCAAAGAAATTCGCGGTTCGCAGAAAGTGACGGATCAAAACCCAGAAGGAAAATATGAAGCCCTAGAAAAATATGGGCGTGATTTAACCGAATGGGCACGGCAAGGGAAACTGGATCCAGTGATTGGGCGGGATGATGAGATTCGACGGACGGTACAAATTTTATCGCGACGGACCAAAAATAATCCGGTTCTAATTGGGGAACCCGGTGTGGGAAAAACTGCAATTGTGGAAGGATTAGCCCAACGGATTGTCAGTCGGGATGTACCGGAATCATTGCGCGATCGGAAACTGATTGCCCTCGATATGGGCGCCCTCGTTGCCGGGGCTAAATATCGCGGTGAATTTGAAGAACGCCTGAAAGCCGTGCTGAAAGAGGTGACCGATGCCGAAGGTCACATCATCATGTTCATTGATGAAATTCACACAGTTGTTGGTGCCGGGGCAACCCAAGGGGCAATGGATGCCGGAAACTTACTGAAACCCATGCTAGCGCGGGGTGAATTGCGCTGTATTGGCGCGACCACCTTGGATGAATATCGTAAACACATTGAAAAAGATGCGGCCTTAGAACGGCGATTCCAAGCGGTTTATGTGGATGAACCGGATGTAACGGATACCATTTCTATTTTACGCGGTTTGAAAGAACGCTACGAAGTCCACCACGGGGTTAAAATCTCGGATCGGTGTCTGGTCGCAGCAGCTGTGTTATCGGATCGTTATATCAGCGATCGTTTTTTACCGGATAAAGCCATTGACTTAGTTGATGAATCGGCAGCGAAGTTAAAAATGGAGATTACTTCCAAACCAGAAGAATTAGATGAAATCGACCGCAAGATTCTACAACTGGAAATGGAACGCCTCTCTTTACAAAAAGAGGATGATACTGCATCCCAAGAACGTCTGGAAACCCTAGAAAAAGAACTGGCCAATCTCAAAGAAGAACAAGACGAACTGAATGCGCAATGGCAAGCAGAAAAAGAGGTCATTGACCAGATTCGCAGTATTAAAGAAACCATCGACCAGGTTAACCTCGAAATCCAACAAGCCGAACGGGATTATGATCTCAATCGGGCGGCAGAACTCCGCTATGGCCGTTTGACCGAACTGCAACGGCAACGGCAAGACGCAGAAAATAAACTGGAAGAAATGCAAAGCAGTGGACACACCCTACTGCGGGAAGAAGTTGCTGAAGCGGATGTTGCGGAAATTATCTCAAAATGGACGGGAATTCCCATCAGTAAATTGATGGCATCCGAGAAAGAGAAACTCTTACACCTAGAAGACGAACTCCATGAACGCGTCGTGGGACAAGAAGAAGCGGTTCGTGCCGTTTCTGAGGCAATACAGCGATCGCGCGCTGGCTTATCTGATCCCAATCGTCCCACCGCTAGCTTCATTTTCCTCGGACCCACTGGGGTCGGTAAAACGGAGTTAGCAAAAGCCTTGGCATCTAACCTCTTCGATACCGAAAATGCTTTAGTGCGGGTCGATATGTCTGAATACATGGAAAAACACGCGGTTTCCCGACTGATTGGTGCGCCTCCGGGCTATGTCGGGTATGAAGAAGGGGGACAACTCACCGAACCCATCCGCCGTCGTCCTTACTCCGTCATTCTCTTTGATGAAATCGAGAAAGCCCACCCCGATGTGTTTAACGTCATGTTGCAAATTCTCGATGATGGTCGTCTGACCGATTCCCAAGGACGAGTGGTGGACTTCAAAAACACCATTATCATCATGACCAGTAACATCGGTTCTGATCTCATTCTCGATGTTGCCGGCGACGATTCTCGTTACGATGAAATGTACAATCGGGTCATGGGGGCAATGCGAGACAGTTTCCGTCCGGAATTCCTCAATCGTATTGATGAGATTATCATCTTCCATGCCCTGCAGCGCGATCAATTACGAGACATTGTCCGCTTACAAACCCAGTATCTCGAAGATCGTCTCAGTGAACAAAAACTCTCCTTGAAACTCTCCCAAGAAGCGTTAGATTTCCTTGCCGATATTGGCTACGATCCCGTTTACGGCGCACGTCCCTTAAAACGGGCGGTGCAGCGTTATGTGGAAACCCCGATCGCGAAATCCTTACTGAAAGGAGACTTTAGTGAAGGGGATACTCTCTTTGCTGATGTTGCTGATGAACGACTGACCTTTAAGCGCTTACCGATGGAAATGTTAACGAATCGCTAATTTTCATCGAGAGAGATTGAGTTGCAGTAAGGGTGAACAGCAGTTTGCCCTTACTTTTTTTGCAATGCGCCACGCGAAGCGGATTTCTGCGAGATCGCTTTCTTGGGTATTATTCTGATTGGTAATTGTTATTAATGATGGCTTCCAATTCTTTAATGGCTTGAAGGCTTCCTACTTGCCAAGAGCGTTCGATAGCATTCGGGATCAGATTAACTAGAGGAAGATGAGGAAATGTGGGGCTAACATCAGACTTGATGTAGTTTTCATTTTGGAGAATGTAAATCGTTAACTGCCCACTATCGTAAATCCATAGTTCGGGTACTTGGATTGCTTGATAGGCATCAAGAGTCGTTTTGGAAGTGACATCGCATTCAATCGCTAAATCTGGTGGCGGATCGTTCGATTGTAGGCGACGACGACTAATCATCCGTTGATAATTTTGGATATAAAAGCAAGCATCGGGCTCTACTCCTGCGATTCCTTCTTGCTTAAAAGTAGTCGAACCAAAAGGCTCGTATCCTTGACTGGTGGCTTTTAACAAAATTTTGACAAGATCAGAAATTAGTTCCTTTGGTCTTTCATGTTCGGGTAAGGGAACCATAACTTCTAACGTACCTTGACTGTAGCTCAATCTAGCACTACGATTTTCTCCCAATTCTCGCAGCACTGATTCAAATTCCGACCAGCTGATATCCGAAATGGTAACTTTACTTCCAGGAGCTAATTTAATCTGACTAACGGGTTTCGTAAAAGGAATCGTAGCAGTCATAATTAAAAGTAAGCAGGAATTGGTATTGCCTGAATTAATCTCATCTTAGCAGTCGAATAGTTAAGGAATTCAGAAAGAACTATGTTGTTGAAACTGCTGTGATCGCTCTATCGGATTTTGTTTCTGGCGATCGCTTATTAGCTCAAGTTCGATAAAAATTGGAGTTGGGAAGTGCGATTGAACGCTGACTAAAATATAAGCGTAAACGGACTATAATTCCCAGCGCGATCGCGCTGTGAGCAATCAATCTTAGAAATGTAATTTGATTCAAAAAAAGATGCTTTTATTGCAGCTGTTTTTTGGCTTGTTGCCATAACGTTTCTAACTCATCTAACGAATACTCACTTAACGAACCTTCTGCTAAATCTTCCATCACGCTTAACCGTTGCACAAACCGCTGATTAGTGCCGTGTAATGCTTCTGAAGGATCAAAGCCATACCAACGAGCAATGTTAACCAGGGTAAATAATAAATCGCCCAATTCTGACTCTTGATGTTTAAAGTTATCCGCTTTTAGGGCTTCTTTAAACTCAGATAGTTCTTCTTCAAATTTCTCCCAAATGCCTTCTGCACTGTTCCATTCAAACCCAAATTTTGCGGCTTTAGTTGAAATTTTCATACTGGCAAAAAGCGGGGGTAAGGTTTCCGTATATTTCTGAAACTTATGACTGAGTTTCTCTACTTGTTGGGAATGATATCCTTTTTCTTCTGCTTTAATGGCTTCCCAATTTTTTCGCACTTCTGCGACATCTTCGACTTCCACATCGCCAAAAACATGAGGGTGACGGCGGATGAGTTTATCAGTAATGCCTTGGGCCACTTCTTCTAAAGTGAAATGTCCATTTTCAGAAGCAATTTGGGCTTGTAAAACGACTTGTAGTAAGAAATCTCCTAATTCTTCAACAATTTCTTCTTGATTTTCACTGCGGATGGCAGCCGCCACTTCGTAGGCTTCTTCAATAATATAGGGAATCAGGGTTTGTTGGGTTTGGGCTAGATCCCACGGACATCCCTCTTGCGGCGATCGCAGCTTGGCAACGACATCTATTAAATCATTGAGAGCATTTAAAATTGATTCTTTGACAACTGTTTCAATTTGGTTCATAGTTATTCGTCATTAGTCATTAGTCATTGGTCATTAGTCATTAGTCATTGGTCATTGGTTATTAGTCATTCTTAATTTTGCTATCCCATATCCAACGGATCGACATCAATATTTAAACTAATTCCTTGCGGACAGCAACGATACAAACTCATTAAATCAGGGAGATCATTTTCAGTGGTTTCAGGGGGAAACTTTAACAAAATTTGCCAGCGATAACGACGGGCAATTCGCATCACACTTGCGGGTGCGGGACCTAAAATTTCATAATCATTTTCTCCAGCCATTTCCCGACAAACATCGGCTAATAGGGTTGCGGTTTGTTGCACTTCTAACGCCTCTAAACCACTTAAATTGAGTAAAATTAATTTGCCATAAGGGGGATAATTATAGGCATAGCGATTTTCTAATTCGGCTTGGGCAAATCGCAGATAATCGTGAGTCCGTAACGCTTCAATTACTGAGTGGTCTGGGGAATAAGTTTGAATGATCACTTGTCCGGGTTCATTGCCTCTTCCGGCGCGTCCAGCAACTTGGGCGAGGGTTTGAAACGCGCGTTCCGCTGCCATATAATCAGAACGGTGCAGCACCCCATCGGCAGAGACAACCGCAACGAGGGTCACTTGTTCAATATCTAGCCCTTTGGTCAACATTTGTGTTCCCACTAACAAATCCGCTTCTTGATTGGTAAATTGCTGGAGGAGAGAACGATGGGCGCCTTTAGTCCGAGTGGTGTCGCTATCAAAGCGGAGGGCGCGCAGTTCCGGGAATTCTTGTTCTAGGGCTTGTTTGACGCGCTGGGTTCCGGTGCCAAAATGTTTCAGGTAAGGAGAATTGCAAGCCGGACATTGTGGGGGCTGCAGTTGAGTATGGTTACAGTAGTGACAGCGTAGGGTTTGCGTTCCTCCTTCATGGGTGTAGTGATAAGATAGCGAGACATCACAGTGAGGACATTCAATCACATAACCACAACTGCGACAGGAAACAAAGGTGCTATGTCCGCGACGGGGAATGAACAAAATCCCTTGTTTCCCTTCTGTTTTTAGATTACGGAGTGCCCTTTGTAACGGTTCACTAAAAATAGAACGATTCCCCTGTTGCAGTTCTTTGCGCATATCGACCACGGAAATAGGGGGAAGGGGACGAGAATAGATCCGTTCAGGCAGAGAAAGATAACGGTGTTGCGAAGCGGGTTCATTTTGGGTTTTCCAGGTTTCCAGGGAAGGAGTGGCTGATCCCAGAATTAAAGGACAGTTCTCGAGTTGGGCGCGCCATTTGGCAACGGTACGGGCATGATAAGTGGGGAGGCGTTGGGTTTGTTTGAAGCTACTGTCGTGTTCTTCATCAAGGATAATCAGTCCCAAATGGGGAAGCGGTGAAAAAATCGCCGATCGCGTTCCAATGACCACTTGCGGTTCGCCACTCAGCATTTGTCGCCACGTATCATATCGTTCCCCGGTGGAAAGTCCGCTGTGATAGATGCACACTTGCGATCCGAATCTTGCCCGCGCGCGATCGCACAGTTGGGGCGTTAGTCCAATTTCCGGGACGAGAATCAACGCGGAATAACCCGCTTGTAATAAGGGCGCGATCGCCTGCAAATACACTTCTGTTTTCCCGGAACCCGTAACACCATGTAAGAGAACTTGGGTAAAGTGGGTTAACTCGGTAATCGTGTTGAGGGCGTACTGTTGCGCTGCATTTAATGCCTTGGCTTGATCCGCTGCTTGGTCGGGAGTTTGGGCAAAGCGGAGGCGTTCTTGTTCTTGTATTACCACACAGCCTTTTTTTTCTAGTGCAGAAACAGTGCTGGAAGTCGTATTACATAAACGCAAGAGTTCTGTTAACCATAACTCACCTCCTTGACGACGTAAAATTTCTAACACTTCTCGCTGACGGGGAGTTAATTCAGGAGATTCTCCCACCAATAACACGGCTTTCTGTCGTTTCGGACGAGACGGTTGCGGGTGTTGCAAATAACTTTCGACCCAACCCCGTCGCATTAACTCATTAATCCCGCGCTGCGCCCCTTTCAGCTGTTTTCGCAGATAAGTTGCACTATACTCCCCTGCCTTTTGGGCTTGTAATAATCTGAGAACTTGTAGCGCGATCGGCGAGCAAAAATTTTCCACCCCGTCTGGAATTGCTTCTTGGCGTAGACAAATCCGCAGTTGTGACTTTCCTAATAACCCTGGCGGTAAGGCGGTGCGAATTACCGAGAGGAGAGGCGTGCAGTAGTAAGTCGCTACTTGTTCTAACAATTCCCAATAGCGCGGTGGAAACAAGCTTTCGCTGACGACGGTTTCTACTTCCCGAATTTGCGTTTCTGCCAGATTAGCCGGGAGAGAAGCCCGTAAACGAATTACAATTCCGCCTACTGTCTGACTTTGCAGAGGAACGTTAACAATATCTCCCGGGTGAATTGTCAGATCAGGAGGGAGGCGATAAGTGAGTAGCCCTTCAATATCTGGACAATCGACCAAGACTTCCACCCATTGCGGTGATGAGGGTTGAGACTTGTAGCTGGCTTTTGTCGCGCTGACAGTAGGAGCAACCGGGGACTTTAACATTGATTTATGCTAGCGTGAGACTAACCCTAGAATTATAGCGTTAGCCTTCACTCGCTTCTACTCAATTTCTCATTCTTCAACTTCCCATTATGTTCTCAACCGAAGCAAACGCACTTAGTTTTGAAGATTATTTAGCGTACGATGATGGCACTGATCACTGTTATGAATTAGTGGCTGGGAAGTTACAGTTAATGAATCCCCCAACTGTTCTGCATTTGTTAATAAGTAAGTTTTTAGAGCAAGTTTTTGAAGATCATTTCAATGAACACGACTTACCTTTCATCTGTTTACAAGGGATCGGGATTAGAACCGGATGGAAAACCTCTCGCATTCCTGATCTCGTAGTGTTTGACAAATCTCTTCTGACTCCTTTCGTTAATCAAGCTGCTGTTTTAACTGTTCCACCAACCTTAGTGGTTGAAGTCGTTAGTCGAGAATCCATTAAGCGCGACTACCGTTACAAGCGATCTGAATACGCAGCCCTCGGCATTGCTGAATATTGGATTATTGATCCGATTCAGCAACAAGTAACCCTCTTATCATGGCAAGAAGGATTATACGAAGAGACAATTTTAAGTGGACAAGACAGGATTGAGTCTCAACAGTTTCCTCAACTTAGGTTAACGCCTGAGGGAATTTTGAATCAAAAACTTTAAGGGGTGACTTGGCTTCTTCCCCTATCGTATTGCTCGATACGCACATCTGGATTTGTTATCTTTTGGGGGATGAGCGATTGCAACAGACATTGCGAGGCGTGATCACCAAAATTAATCAAATGTTACGGGCTGACATGAATCAATATTGGCGACAATGCGCGATCGCGTACTCAATCAATAAGATACCTTGCTGCTGTTCATTTTTAACCAGCCAAACACCTGATTGACAGTCAGCGTTAATTCTAAATCTTGCAAAACAGGAAGAGCGCGATCGCCCTGATACAGCGCCGGCTGTTGCTGGGGAAATAACACTAAAATGCTGACATCGTCGGGATCAATAAACCAACCAAGATCGCTGCCATGCTCTAAACAGTAGAGAATATTTCCTAACACTCGATTCGTTTGCTGTTCAGGAGAAAGAATTTCAATTGTCCAATCAGGGGGTAATTTAAAATGATCGGGAACATTCCCCTCTGCTGTAAAAGGGATACGCTGCCACCGAAACACCGACACATCAGGGACAATGGATCGCTGTCCAAAGCTGCATCTCAATTCTGGGAAAGCATAAGCAATGTTTGTCTCCTCTGCAGCCTCATTAATGATCGCGCAGAGCTTTCCTTGCAGGCGACTATGTCGTCCCTTTGGCATTGGCTTTTGAATAATTTCCCCATCAATATACTCACTGGCTGGTTTCGTTTCTGGCTGTTGCAGAAATTCTTGCAAGCTCAACGAGGCTGCTTCTACCATTTTGGTTAATTAGAAGGTTCATTTTTGAGTTTATATTAAAGGGACATCTTGCATCCTTCTCTTTGCTATTCATTGAAGTAGATAAACCCAATTTAGAGAATTGTTAACTGCATTATACAAGCGTTGATCTGCTGTCCAGAAATTAATTCCTAAATGTTGGGCAAGAGCGAGATAATGAGCATCATAACCCTCTTTTGTCACTTTCCGAATTAAAATAGAGAAAAATCAAGAGGTCTGCTCTCGAAAAAGCAGGAAGGACAATGGATGTAGCGTTACAGATTCGTAAACATTTACCTCGAGAGCCAGAGCCCACTCTAGCTGTGGTAGATGACTATTGTAGCAATTATCAAGACCTATTTAAAGATGTGAGAAACTATGAATGTTTCAAGTATTTGCATTTAGGAATAATTTCCAAAATTCCTCGCAAATCCCTTCCCGAAATTGCCAAAGGAGTAGGAATTAATTCTGCCCAATCTCTGCACCATATCGTCGCGCGTTCTTTCTACACCCAATTGCGCTAGCTACCCTCTCTCTCCCTACACCCAATCGCCCCTTCCGCCTCATCTCAAGAACAGCGATAGCAGTAACGATCTGGGTTAATCGCGCTAAGATCTTAATTAAGTCTTTAACCATTCATAATAAATATGTTCAAATCTGACTCCAAAATAAAATTTCTAGATATCAATATAAATGATTATCCAGTTAACTGATACGTTTCGTATTTTTTTAAGCAACCATGCTATTTTACAAATTGAAAAACGTAAGATTCAGATAAGTTGGATCAAAGAAGCCTTTATTAATCCGATAAAAATTGAATCAGATCCGAAAGATTCTCAGCTCAAATGGACTTTTGGGAAAGTTAGGTGTCAAGATGGATCAATTAGGGTATTAAAGGTGATTTATAAAGATGGCGTTCCCCCTTTCAAGGTAATAACACTTCATTTTGATCGAAAGGCTAAAAGGAAATTATTATGAAAATTAGACATGATCCTGTAGAACAAACAGCATATATTGAACTGTTATCTTCAGATATTATTGAATCGGAAGAAGTGACTTCAGGTATTATTTATGATTTTGATCAGGAAAATAGAATTGTCGGCATTGAACTTTATCATATCGACAAACTTTCTTTAGAAGAGTTAAAAAGCATTTATAAAAATTTAACTACAGAAACTGACAAAAAACAACTAAGTGAGTTTTTGAGTTCTCTTTTATCAGTAAAAAATGTATAGGACATTATTCTATTGACTAAAGAAAGGGGGTTAGTTTTATTAATTGATCGTCTCATTTTGATCGCCCATCAAGCTTTCCCATCATCTTGCCTGAATCGAATCACGCGATCGCGCAAGCCGGCGCCGGAGGCGCATCGCGCAGAGAAAGCGAGAAGGGTGGCGCGATCGCGAAAATCCTCAAAAAACATCAAAGTCAAAGATTACGCCTTCCTAAACGGAAGGCGCCTGCTTTGACCGTTGGTCAGCAAGGCACCATCGCTTTTTCTGCAAGCAATGCTGAAACTGGCCAATTGCTTCAGGCATTAGACTGATTGAGATCGCGCTTCCCTCTCATCCCTACACCCGATGGCTTCGTCGGTTGCAAGAGTTGAACATTGCGCTATCCCTCCCTCCCCACAACCGATCAAACTTGCTAATGCCTTTTCCCAAAACCCCGATCACGCGGGTTAAGACAAGAAATGATCACTTTTTTCGTAAACTTGATCGCGCCACTAGAAACTTGGCTCAAACCGCCATGAAGAGTAAAGGTGCGGAAATCGCGAATTGGCTAAAATATAAGCAGTCAACGGAGGAAAAACTCTTAATATATGTCTACCTCTAACCCCAAAAGTGAAGCAGGAATTCCCTTTGAAATTGAGGGTGAAACGACCTATCTCAACCCAAATTCAGCAGAAGGAAAAGCCTTGCAACGGTTTGAACAAGCAGTTCCTGAACAATTCTGGTTAACTCATGGAACAATTGGAGAAGAAATTGATGTTGATTTATTAAATAAGCGCTTACAAGAACGTGGCTATTCGATCCAAGTATCTTTTCAAGACTCATCCGAAAGTTGAAAATGAAGACTTGAAGAGTTTACCAAATGTACTGGAAAGGGATTTTTGGGAAATTTACCAGTTAATATTGAAGGTTGATCCCGATCAGTGTGGTGGGTTTCCCCATCATGCTCTGAAAGGAAAATTAAAAGGATATCGCGCTCTCGAAATTGATTGGAATGGTGTTGCTTATCGTCTGGTTTATCGGATTTATGAAAAGCCTTCTCCTCGACGAGTTTTAGTGATTAGCTTTGCTGAACATGATCCGGCTTACGAAAAAGCCGTCGCGCGGGTAAAAAATTAACACTAAAAATTGAGATTAG
>JAAANX010000207.1 GCA_009909085.1 Cyanobacteria bacterium GSL.Bin1
TGTCCTGGACTAACCCAGTTGGGCGAGATTCCGCCCTCTTACATCTAATCCAAACTAGAGAAACATCTGGAAGTGTTTACTCGCTAACCGCTCATGGCTCTATTCGCAGCTACGGGGAGGTTATCTCTCCCCAATCCCCCACCTCACGAAGTAGGTGGGGGTCATTGAAGATATCTTTACCTTTAAGCCCAAAAAAGACTTGAATCAACCGGTAATTTTATTTAAAAAAGTTGTAGCATAAATAACAACTAGCAGATTTTGACAGTAAAGTGAAGTAGTAAGTTAAAACGTTTAAGCTGTGGGTTATCCAAATCAGTCACAACAAGTTGTAACGCCTCCTGAAACCAAGACCGCTGAGGTTCCCCAGAAATGCACAGGTGCATTTGCCTTACTGGATAGTTTGAAACGACATGGGGTAACCCATATTTTTGGTTATCCAGGTGGTGCGATTTTACCGATTTATGATGAACTCCATCGCTCGGAAGCGCGAGGAGATGTTAAGCATATTTTAGTCCGTCATGAGCAAGCCGCTGCTCATGCTGCCGATGGCTATGCCCGAGCAACTGGGAAAGTCGGCGTCTGCTTTGCCACCTCTGGTCCGGGTGCAACCAATCTTGTCACGGGCTTAGCAACCGCTCACATGGATTCGATTCCTATGGTCGCCATTACGGGACAGGTGCCAAGAGCAGCCATTGGGACAGATGCCTTCCAAGAAACCGACATTTTTGGCATTACGCTGCCGATTGTGAAGCATTCCTATGTGGTTCGTAAGGCGAGTGATATGGCAAGAATTGTTGCTGAAGCGTTTCATATTGCCAGTAGCGGACGACCGGGTCCGGTATTAATTGATGTCCCCAAAGATGTCGGGTTTGAAGAGTGCGATTATGTACCGGTTCTGCCGAAGCAAGTTAGCTTGCCGGGTTTCCGCCCAACGGAGAAAGGGAATCCCCGGAAACTTTTACAAGCAATTCAATATATTGAAGCAGCAGAACGTCCTCTCCTCTACGTTGGCGGCGGTGCCATTAGTTCTGGTGCTCATGAAGAATTACAGCAGCTTGCAGAGCACTTTCAGATTCCAGTCACGACCACTTTAATGGGTCTGGGCTCATTTGATGAGAATCATCCCCTGGCAGTTTCCATGTTGGGGATGCACGGTACCGCTTATGCTAACTATGCGGTTAGTGAGTGTGATTTACTCATTGCAGTGGGGGCAAGATTTGACGATCGCGTTACCGGGAAACTCGATGAGTTTGCCTCCAAAGCTAAGGTCATTCACATTGATATTGACCCGGCGGAAGTGGGCAAAAACCGGGCGCCAGATGTTCCCGTTGTGGGCGATGTCCGCACTTGCTTACAACAAATGCTCGATCGCATCCGCGAGTTAGATATTCCTGCCAATCATGAACGTACCAAGGCGTGGCTGGCAAAAATTCAACGGTGGCGTGAAATCTATCCCCTTGTGGTACCGCGTTATGAAGCATTACTTTCCCCGCAGGAAGTGATTGTGGAAGTGGGACAACAAGCGCCTTATGCCTACTACACCACGGATGTGGGACAGCACCAAATGTGGGCCGCGCAGTTTATTAAATATGGTCCCCGCCGTTGGATTTCCAGTTCTGGTTTAGGCACGATGGGCTATGGTTTACCCGCAGCGATGGGGGTAAAAACGGCTGTTGGGGATGAACAAGTGATTTGCATTAGTGGGGATGCTAGTTTCCAGATGAATTTACAGGAACTGGGAACGCTGGCACAGTATGGGATTAATGTGAAAACCGTGCTGATTAATAACGGTTGGCAAGGAATGGTGCGCCAATGGCAACAGACCTTCTTCCAAGAGCGGTATTCTGCCTCTAATATGCAGGTGGGAATGCCTGATTTTGTGAAGCTCTGCGAAGCCTATGGCATCAAAGGCATGGTGGTGCGCGATCGCGCTGACTTATCGGCAGCCGTGACCGAAATGCTGAATTATGAGGGTCCCGTCTTACTCGATGCCCAAGTGAAAAAAGACGAAAACTGCTATCCCATGGTTGCCCCCGGTAAAAGTAATGCTGAAATGTTGGGGTTACCCGAACTTAAGCAACTCGATCAAGCTGTGGCAATCATGTATTGCAGTAACTGTCGGGCTAAAAACCCAGCAACTAATAAGTTCTGTCCTGAGTGTGGCACTAAGCTCTAAATTAGACGCTCGAAACTGGCTGAAAATCCCCCAAGCGATGACCTTGGGGGATTTTTATGCTCATTGAAGAAAATCGCTTCTTCAGTCAATAACTTTACTGTTAGTTACCTCAATCTATTCACCAGTGAAGATACTTTTTGCCTTATCAATGATATTTTCACTGTTTTCTTTGGCTTTTTGAGTAGCCTCTTCGGTCGCTTTTTTAGTTTTTTCAACCCCTTCCTTAACTTTATTTTCTACTGTTTCTTTTGTCTCTTTAGCTTTTTGAGTAGCCTCTTCAATGCCTTTTTCGACTGATTTTTGAGCTTCTTCAGCTTTCTCTTGAGCTGAGTTGGTTGTATCTTCTGTCATTTCTTCCATAGCGATTAAGGGATTTGGTGCAGCGATTGCGTTAGCAATCCCTGAAGGCGAAAAACCAATAAAAAATGCAATGACTCCCGAGAAAATTATGACCAACCCCACTTGTTTAATGGTTTTTAGAATCATCTTTGAATTCTCCTATAAATTAATTAAAATTGTTGCCATTCAATATTATTTATTTAAAATTCTCATAAAAGTCAAGTATCTTTCCATAAAAAAACTTATAGTAAAAATATTTTCTTTCTCTGTTTTTCTATGTTGATTAGAGTTCATAATCCCTTAAAGATATCCTGGAAATATTAAGGATATTAAAAATTAAAATTCTATTGACAGATCAGTAAAAATAGGCGTATAGTAATTAATTATTTTTTAGTATTAAGTAGAGTTCAGATGAACGAAGAAAAAGCATCCTATAAAGGAGAGATGGAAACCAAACTTCAGGATTTAGGAACAAAAATGGATGAGATTAGAGCAAAAGCAGATCACGCTTCGGTAGAGATGAAAGCAGAATTAGACAAACAACTTCAAGATCTCAAAGCAAAACGGGAGGAACTGCAACAAAAATTGACGGAGCTTGAAGCATCTGGCGATGAGGCTTGGGAAAGTATTAAAGCTGGTGTTGAAAGAGCATGGGAAGATCTATCTTCTTCATTTGAAGAAGCCTCCTCTAAATTTCATAGCTAGTCTTCTACTCTAATAATTTAGATGATAGGTAACTTTTCTCTGAGTAATTGTTACAGTCATCATGCAGAGAATTGATACTTGTCATCTTTTCTTGAATTGATCACTATACATTTAAGTGTAAGAGGTCTAAAAACATAAAATAAGTCTCTTATTTCCTTATTTCTAAATGCAAAAAAATTATGAAGGATTTAGGACAGGCACTAACAGAAAAAAAGGAAGCAATTATTCAAGATTGGATTCATGCAGTTCAATTAGATCCAGAAATTGAGAGTGCTGAGCGATTGACCTATGATGCCGTTCGGAACAGCCTGCCAAAAGTCCTTCAACAATTAGCATTTTTCCTCTCAAGAAACCAGAGTGGTGATTATAAAAGTCTCGAAGATCCAAGTGAAAATCACGGATATATTCGTGCTGAACAAGGATATAATGTAGCGGAATTAGTCAGAGAATATAGTCTCCTTCGCCAGATTTTAGTTGCAAAATTAGAGTCTGATTTATTAACTCATTCTCCAAATGAAATGCTAACAGCCCTACAAACTATTGATGAGTTATTAAGTTCGATTATTGCGACTAGCCTAGAAAGTTATCTTGAAGCTCGGTTGACTGAAATTAAGCAAATGCAAGGGCAACTCACCTTGACTAACCAAGAGTTAACCCGACTAGTGCAAACACAGAAAGAAAGTATATCCTTTATGGCTCATGAGTTAAAAACACCACTTAACTCAATCATTGGTTATTCAAGTTTACTCTTGCAAAAACAGAAAAAAAACATTCAAGACAAAGATACTGCAACTAATTTAGATGAGCTAGAACGAGTTTTACGCAATGGTCGCAGTCTTCTCAAGATCATCAACGATACTCTGGAAATTTCTCGTCATAGCCAAGGCTTAATTCAACTCAATCTAATTCCAACCAATGTCGGGAAGTTAATTCAGCAGATTGTAGAAGATGCTTTAGAAAGCTTAGCGCAACAAAAAGGACTAACTTTAAATGTTGATGTTAGTCAGGCTCCTCAATCAGTAACAACAGATTCACTACGCATTCAACAGATAGTAACTAATTTGGTCAGTAATGCAATTCACTATACAGACTCGGGTTCAATTACAATCACCTGCTATCAAGTTGATGCTGAGTCGTGGTCAATTGCAGTTGAAGATAGTGGAATTGGTATATCAGAAGAGGATCGATTTCGCATTTTCGATCCGTTTGTTCAATCTAGTTTCACCAGTCAGCGGGATCAATCATCACTTGTATCAACAGGATTAGGTTTAGCCATTGTGCAACGAATGGTTAGTCTGCTTCAAGGAACCATTGATGTTACTTCCGAGCCTGGGGAAGGTTCAACATTTACAGTGATCATGCCATTCACTCTATCAGAGTAATTTAGCTGTGAACTACCGAACGCTGAATCAGAGATTACAGCGTCGGCTTCCTACCCAGAAACAAGCGAAGTAGTCGATTTCTTACGTCCTCGATTACTTCGTCTTACAGT
>JAAANX010000208.1 GCA_009909085.1 Cyanobacteria bacterium GSL.Bin1
TGGGTGGAGGGTCGAAAGTGGTCAATTAAGTTGAACGATTCACAAAAACACATTTTGCGCTTCCTCGGTTCAGCCTGTCAAAAATATTATTTCCTTTGTTAAGGAACCTGCTGAATGTAGGTTGAAAACAAGGCGAAAAGAATTAATGACAGAATCGTTAGTTTAACTAGGGCCTCATCTTCGTCCGATCATTAGAGGAAAAGCCAGACAAGGAACCGAGTTTGGGGCAAAAATTTCGGCGATTTCTTACGATGGTTTTGTCTTTTTAGACCACATAAGCTGGGACAATTTTTATGAATCAAAAGATTTGAAAGCACAAGTGGAAGCCTTTAAATCCCACACCGGATATTACCCAGAATCTGTCCATGTAGATCAAATTTATCGAACGAGAGAAAATCGGGCTTGGTGTAAAGAAAAAGGAATCAGAATTAGTGGCCCTCCTCTCGGGCGACCGAAGAGAGCAATTCGTTTAGCACAAAAGAAACAAGCACAAATTGATGAAAGAATTAGAAACGCGATTGATGAGCGACCCCGCGCCGTCGCACGGCGCTAGGGAACGCGCGAGTTGAAGGGAAATTTGGTCAAGGAAAAAGAAGATTTGGTCTCAATTTAATCATGACTAAACTCCCGAATACTTCCGAAACAGCGATTGCCCTAACTTTTTTAGTAATGAATTTAAATACTTTATTAAGAAGGAGGTATGATCTTCTTTTTTGTCTGTTTTGGAAAAAACGAGCTTTTTCTCGATTCAAATCTATGATAATTCGTTTAATTATAGATATTAGTCAAGTGAAGAGCGGTGTTTTTTCCAGAGTTAGATTTGACTGGGTATTGATCGATGGTTTACCTATTGATGGTTCGCATCGATCGCGCACTTTTTCAGCAAGCCCTAATTAGCGATGGTCAAAAACAACTCCCAGCTAAGAAGGTTTTTGCTCATCTCCAGCTCGGTGAAAAGAAAGTTCTGAACTCTCGGCGCTGGGTTTGGGGAAGATTAGTTTATGTGTCAGCTTTAAGGCTCGAAGATGGAGAACTATTGATTGTGATTTCTCCTGACTCCCCTCAAACTGCCATTTCTGACTATGCTAATCGTTGGGGAATCGAAACGCTCTTCGGGATGTTTAAGACTCGGGGATTTTGCCTCGAATCTACCCACTTTACTGACCCGCAAAGGTTAAGCAAACTGTTGGCACTGATGGCTTTGGCTATGTGTTGGGCGATGAAAGTCGGGGAGTGGTTACATACTCATACTCCTCTCAAGGTGCGCTTTCCGATGCGCGGGTTTCCCGCGCTCGGGTCGCACCTCAAAGTGAAGAAACACGGACGCAGAGAAAAAAGTATTTTTCGTTATGGTCTTGACTATCTCCGTTCGGTTATTAATGATTTAGATCTCAAGTACCGTCAGTTTCTTGAGTGTTTACAATTTTTGTCCTGTACTTAGGATCGTACTAGCTCATGAAAAATATCCCTCGCCATTTTCTCCCCATGATGCCAAAAATGTTTGGTTTCTACCTTTTTACTAATGACTAATGACCAATGACTAATGACAAACTTTGCTTAACCTCCTTTCTTGGGCTTAAAGATATGCACTAAACTAACAACCACCGCAGCCATTCCGGGCCATTTATAGCGTCGTTTGGCGTTGTAAATAATTCCGCCATTGTTACAAATAAATCTTAACCCTGTGCTGCGTGTATCGCCTTGCGCGATGGTATTTGTTGCAATTAATCCTAATGTTCCCTCTTCTCTAATTAATGTATAGGCTCGGCGGAAAAAATGGGCGACTAAATCGGAATTTCCGTGGGACTCAGGATGAACAACTTTTAACCAGTCGGGATAGCCGTCTGCATGAGCCGCGATCGTGGTATTCTTACCCGCAAAGGGAGGGTTCCCCAGTATGGCATCAAACCCGCCATTAGAACGATTCTCCTCCGGAGACGCTACGCGAACAAAAACTTCTGGAAACTCAATCTCCCAGTTAAACACTTTGATTCCAGTCTCCCCTTCCCGCAACCGTTGCGAAATTGCTTTCACCTTGCTAGCATCACTTCTTAAAATTCCTTGATATTCCTCTTGTTTCTCCTTCTGTGCTGTTTTGGTTTTCTTCTCCGCATCAAAAAACGCAGCGACAGCCACATCTGCACTAAACCGCGCTTTTGCTAACTGAGTTTCCGCCCGTTCCCACTGTTGACGCTTGCGGGTATCATCCGCATCCGTACGAGTATCTGAGGCTTGAATTTCTACGCGATAGTTCTTTACGTCCTCGATTTCCTGTAACATTTGCATCAGGGGTAAATCGGCGGTGGGGTCTTTCGCAAATTCTCCGATTTCTCTGCGAGTTAAGCCAACTAGGGAGTCGCCACACTTTAACGCATGGTCGAGGAAGGTAAAAGGGCGATCGCGGGATAAAGTAAACAGCCAGAGGGAGAGTTTCGCTAAGTTCACCGCGAAGGGATTTTTATCGACCCCATAAATACATTGTTGCGCTACCATGCGTCTCGCGATGACAACAGGTTCTTCTGTATCAGGGGAAATTGCGTCATTCCGTTCCCATGCTTCCACAAGCCGATCCGCAATTTGACGACAAGCCTCAACTAAAAACGCCCCGCTTCCCATTGCTAAGTCGCATACTTTTAAATTTAGCAGTTGTTCGGGTGTCGGTTGACTTCCTAACTGTTGGAAGATGGGTTGAAGCGTCGTATCAACCACAGGTGCGGTTAAACTGCGGGGGGTATAATGAGAACCTGACCTCCGTCGTTCCTCTGTCGGTTGGAAATACAGCGCTCCTGCGGGTAAAGTGTTAGGGGTGCGTTTAGAAATCTTTGTTCCTAATGCTGCGATGATTTCTTCAAGGGTATTCGCTTCTTTTAACGCTTTAGCGGGTTTAGTAGAGAGTTCGCAGTTCGCCCATTCTTTGAGTTGCTTCGATCGATCTTTCGGTTTCGTTTCTTGTAGCAATTGTAAGTCAACAACAACTGCGGTAACGGTTTTTGATCCTTTCGGTTTACTTTGAACGGCTATAGAGGGATGTTGCGCGACTTCCACCCGATAGCCCATAATTCCTTCATACACCGAACCAATTTGTTCTACATCTAACGCCCGATAGGATAACCGTTCGCCATCCAACACTAACAAATTATCCAACATCCGAAAGACAACCCCATCTCCGAATGCGTGGTGCGATCAAGGTGGGATAATCTCGGAAAGAAGTCTCAAGGGGTCGCCCTTCTAAAAACGGATACTCATCAGGGTTAAATAACTGTCCGTGACGGGCTGGGAGATAGTCGGGTTGACACTCCAACGCCTAAAGGCAGTTGGATTCTTGGTTCTGCGACCGAACTTGCTCAAACTGGGCATCCCCAACTTGAGTAGCGGTTCCGTCTCCCCAAGCGTAATTTCCGCTATGCCCTAGCGTACTAAGTCCTTTCTTCAGGATGTTGATAGCAGCGTTCTCGTCTCGATCAAGCTGACAGCCACACTTACAGGTGTGAGTTCGAGTTGATAGGGACTTTTTAACACTCCACCCACACTTAGAACATTGTTGACTCGTATAGTGAGGCGGGACGGCTACCGTCACCTTGCCAAACTTATAGGCAAAGTATTCTAACCAGACACGAAACTGATACCAACCAACATCCGAGATTGATTTAGCAAGATTATGATTCTTGACCAAGTTCTTAACCTGCAAGTCTTCGTAGGCGACCACATCGTTAGACAGGATTACGCAACGCGCGAGTCTCATCGCGTGTTCTCTACGTTGCCTACTTATTCTCAGGTGTTTCTTGGCTAACCGTTGTCTTGCTTTTCTACGATTAGACGAGCCTTTTTGTTTACGGGATAGACGGCGTTGACAACGTTTTAACTCCTCTTCTCCTTTACGGAAGAAACGGGGGTTTGGTTGTTTATGACCGTTGGAATCGGTATAGAAGTCAGCTAAACCAACATCGATTCCCAATACTTGATTAGCTGGTTCTACATCTTCGGTGACATCAATGTTGATACAAAACTGGCAGTAATAGCCGTCAGCACGCCGGACTAATCGTATTCGTCTAATCTGCTCTTTGGAATAGAAAAAGATATCCCGAGTTCCGATTAACTTCACCCGACCAATCCCATTACCATCGGTAAAAGTGATGTGTTTTTTAGTATTTGGGTCGAGTTTCCACCCCGTCGTTTTATACTCAACAGAGCGATTGTTTTTCTGATATTTAGGATATCCTTTCTTTCCAGCTACTTTCTTCTTACAGTGATCGAAGAACCGACTAATTGCTGACCATGCTCTTTCCGCAGCAGATTGTCTAGCTTGGGAATTGAGCTTTTTCGCCCACTCAAACTCTTCAGCAAGGATTTTGCACTGCTTATTGAGGTCGTACTTAGTAGCACCATGATTGTTCTCCCAGTAACGCAAGGCTTTATTGCGGATGAACTGAGTCGTCCGAATTGCCTCGTCAATTGCCCTATATTGAGTTTTTTGGGCTTTGACCTTGTACTCAATGACAAGCATAGTTTAAGCTGGTTAAAGTAGCTGAAATAATTATAGCACGAATGAGTAGAGTTTGTTCATCTTCGGGCTATCTAAGCCCTCGATTCACTCGCCTTATATCCAACCTCTAAAGACCGGAGCTTTAGTGAGGATTGGTTTTACGGCAAATCCTATAATGACCGCCCCCATCATACACTAAGCGAAATAAACTCAACAGCCACGACCACCCCCCATATCGCTGATCCATCGTGTCTGGATAGTTTCCCACATCTTCCCGCAGCTTCTCATAGAGTCCACAAACCGCATAGTGACGCTGATCAATGCTATCTGTTGGCATGATATCCCGTTCTTCGGCGTAAAGGAAAAATACCAACCGCATTAAAGTGGTCACTAACCCTCCGTAGAGATGTTGGGGATAATGAGTGGCTAAATATCCAATTCTCTGGGTTTCATCAGAAACACTGGTTTGTTCCCCATCCGCCCGTTGAAACCCTCGCAAGAGTTCCCACAACGCATCTAATACCTGTTCCGCGAGGCTTTCGGAAACATTGTTTTGATAACGGCGACTTTCCGCGAGGAGTTGTGGTAAACGGCGATCGCGCGGTACGCTAAACAAACGGTCAGCACCCAAAAGCATCACCAACGCCGATAAAATGGAGCGTCCCGCCACTTCCATCATTGCTTCTAGGGGAAACGTCACATACCCCGAAGACTCCCCAGATGGGGCATAAACTAAGCGTAAATGCGTCCCATTCCACAACACACCGATGGGAATATTCGTCCCTCGCAGCAACCGTTCAAACTTTTCTTGGGGCGTTGCTTCCCAACTTGTGCTTTCATCAGTATCAAAGTCTGTCCCTACTTCTAAAGTTTTCACCAGTAACAGCCAACCGTCTCCCTCATCGGGAACACAGTAAGTCGGACGTAACGTTTCTCCGTAGTCGGCTAAAACCAGTTCAATCTCAGTGGGAGGCGTGACTAAATCTTGGTCTGGTATCCATTCTAGGATTTTCTCAGCGAAGGGTTCAAAATCAGGATTCGGGAGGGATGAGAGGGTTTGTTGATATTCTATGGCGCGTAGGTCTCCAGACCGAGCCGAAGGCATCGCGATCGAGATAAACCCCCTGATTTACCAAAGCTGGAGGAGACACCACCAACCCCACAGGTTGCAAAAACCCCAGCCATTCTCGATGCTGATGAATATATTTCAAGGTTTCGTAGTCAAAGCCCACAGTTCCACACCTCCAATTTATTCAGTTTAATATTAAGTTGAGTTTTCTTGACTGGTCACTGTGTTAGAGACGGTAAGGGTAACTCAATTTGACTCGCAATTTTCTCGGCTAATTCTTTAAAATCAAAATAGACATTTCTAACCGCTGACAAGTGAGAACCAATTGCGCCGTCTGCTGGTTTTAAGTGAAAAATTGGTTTATGAGATTCTTGTGCCATTGGCATTAAACTTTGATAATGTTTAATTAACGCTAAACGGTTGGGGTCACTAGCAACATCAAACACTTGAGTTTGTGGATTTTGTAAAACTTTATTTTGATAAATGATGGGGATGCATTCAATCCATCTTTGAAAGGCTTTTACGGGTCGATCAAATCTTACGCCATGTTGGAGGATAATATAACCAATAGCTTCCATTCTTCCTTGAGGTAACTCTAAATCATTTGCAGGATTTTTTTCGATTCTTGCTTCCCATTCTTTCCGCCAACGAGCAACAGTAGGACCCAGATTTTTCAAGCCTTGTAAGGAAAATAAATCAGGAGAAAGGGGAACAATAATATAGTCAGCAGCGATTAAAGCAGCCCGATTAATTGCACCTAAGTTCGGTCCTAAATCCACTAAAACAAGGTCAGCAGAAGACTGATTGGCAGCGCGATCGAGTAATCGCCAAAAAGCAGAAATCACCCGAAATGCTCTTTCTTTTCCATCTAAACAATCGGGCCATTGAGAAGATAATTCATCTTCAAAACCCGAAAGTTGTAAATCACCAATAAAGAGACTTAAACCGTCTTCAATTCTCTCTAACTCTGGCGTTGCAATATCACCAATTCCTTTTAATAACGGCTGAACACAGCGAAAAATCGTGTTATAGCTATTGTTTCCTTCCCAGACTTCTTCTAGACGATCCTCATCAATAAAAGCTGCGGTTAAATTGGCTTGTGGATCTAAATCAGCAGCGATTACATTTAATCCTAAATCAAAATACATCCAAGCAAGGTGATAAACTAAAGATGTTTTACCAACGCCTCCTTTATTATTAAAAAAGGCAATGATTGGTGGTTTCATTTGGTTCTCCTAACGATCGCTAAAAAGTTCGCTTCTTCAATCTGAAATTCTGCTGCGGGATTACCGTTCTTTTCTAGTTGTTTTTGCGCCGTAGCAATTCCAATCCCAAACCGTTGAACATAGCCTAGGTTTTTCATTGCTTCTGCTAAGTGCGGATTGCGATAATCAGTGACTCCTTTCCCAAAATTCTGGCGGTTAACTTGTCCAAATAATCCCCCTGGGCTGTGAATTTCAACGCGATCATTAAACCAATAGACTTTGACAGGAGCATTGGTTTGTTCATAAGATCGGTGCATAATCGCATTACGAATCAGTTGTTGTAACGCCACGATGGGATAATCAGGTTTTTTTATTTCTAGAGGATTCGTTGTAATATCAGATGCAGTAGAAATGTTAGCTTGTAAGACTTCATCTAGATAGCGCAGCAACTCAATGAGAGAACCATCAATCTCTTTTTGATCGCGAATGGGATCGGTTAATTCTGTTCCATCAAAACGAACGAACTGAATATAAAATCCTGCAATAAGCTGTCTTGGATATTTTCCGACAACTAAAATTCCCAAGTTAGTGGGATGGGCTTCTGGATGAGGTGTAAAGAACCGTAGAGACGTTAATTTTTGCTTTAGGGAACAATGATTTTGTTCTAAGATATCAGGAGCAAGGGCTGAGTTTAGATATTCCCGTTGAAATAAGTCTAAGTCTAAATCATCAATGGAAGCAGAACTGAAGGGACGCAAATCAAAGGGTAAATCTCTAGCTCGTCTTTTTTCGTTGAGGCGACGTTCTTCTTCTAGTGTCGCAATCGCGCGTCGAGGGCCAATGCGAATGTAAGTCCGTCCATCAAACCGCACAGGAGGCGCGTCGGAGGGTTGTACAATAACCACAGCCACTTCACAGCCTTCAAAAATATATTTATTAACTTGTAACACGGGAAGGGGTAGAATTTTCCCTTCAGAACGGATACTAGCAAGGTCGATTAAAAGCTGATCGGTAATGGGTAAGTTAGCACAAGTTCTATTATCATTAACACCAATAAAAAGAACGCCTGGCTTTTTATGATTCGGAAGATCATTCGCAAACGCACAAATCGCTTGTCTGATTTTCTTCCCATCAGAAGCGGATGCTTTACGTTCAGCGCGATCCGATTCCAACTCTTTGAGAAGCCTTGCTAGCTCTTGTTCATCCATAATTTGGTTCTCTTCAAACTCTCTCTATGTTAGCTACTCACTGGCCAAAGATAGACTAACCCCACAGGTTCTAAACGACGGGCTTTTACTTCATAACTCTCACGGATGCGTTTCGGTTCTAACTCCAACTCTTGTTCCAATTGTTCCAACCGTCTTTCCCAATAGCGACGATCCGCTTCTAGTTGTTTTTGTTCTTCTGTGGAGAGTTCCCCCAGATTAAACTCTAATTGTACTGGCGCATCTGGTTGGATTTCTCCCCGAATTTCCTGTTCCCGTTTGCGAATCCTTTCTTGTTGGCGTTTGAGTAAGTCTCGCATTTGACGGGCTTCTCGCTGGGCGCGTTGTTTTAGAGTTGCAGTGGCTTCGGTTTCAATGTCGTTTGCTTGGGTTTCTAAGTGAGGAAGCAGTTGTTCGACATCAATTTTTGAACATTGCTGTAGCCTCTCTTGTACTCCAGCAGCGATTTCTTGATTGCGTGGTGAAACTAGAGACGTTTCCAGAATATTTAAGATATCTTTTTCCTGTTCCTGTCCCGCTGGGAGTAGTTCAGCTTCTCCCCGACTTTCGGGATGACTCCATTCTGCTGCTACGGTGACAAGTTCATCATGTAACCGTGCTGCTGCTTTTCCATAGAGGGATAATCGTCCCAATAAAATCACTTTTGGAATCGGGTCTTGAGAGAGACAAACACAAGCGCGAGTCAGTTCATCATAAATGAAACCTTGAGAGAGAAAGCGACCCAGCAAGCGCTGCACAACCCGATGTTCTAAGTGTAAGTGAACCACACTATCATCAAGATAGCCCACATCTTGAAAGACAACGGGACGCACCTCTGTTTCTTTGCGCCATTCCCAAACTTTTTGTTTCCGTGGACGTGGCGGACGCAGGGTATCGAGGGTGTTTTCCCAACTGGGGTCATTGGTGAGGGTTTCTAAATTGGGAATCTCCCATATTCCTTCATTGTCTTTGGGTTGGAGAGGAGAAGCACCCAACAATTCTAAACTCGCGGAAAGGGCTTCCCGAAAAGCGCGTAGGTCGGAGACCGAGCCGAAGGCATCGTCTAATCCTAACCACTGTTGGGATTGACTTAACATCTGCTGTAAGGTTTCTTCTTGTTGTCGCAGTTGACGGATTTCAGGGCGGACTGTCTCCAATTCTTCCCGAATCGCCCCCTGTCGGTTGCTGGTGGTTTCATCTGCTTGATCTGCGGTTTCGATTCCTGAAATGAAGATTTGTTCCGCTTTGGATTCAATCCCGTCGTCTAATAATTGAGACACATTTTTCTCAATCACAGGAGAGAGGCTTCCCAACTCGCTAACAATGGTTTTGGTTTTATTGACGAGGACTTCCAAAACCCGATCTTCAGCCCGTTGGGGGAGAACAAAATAATGACAGCGTACCACAGGTTCCCGTTGCAGTTTGCGATCGATGCGTCCGTTGCGTTGTTCCATCCGACTGGGATTCCAAGGAATATCAAAATGGAATAAGTCAGCGCAATAGTTTTGCAGGTTGACCCCTTCTCTAGCTGCATCAGTGGCGATCAGAATCCGCAGGGGATGGTCTTGAGGATTGGTGTTAAACGCCCGTTTAACGGCTTCTCGGCGTTCGTCTCCCATTCCTCCTGTAAAGCAGTCAATGCGTTCGTCTTCTTGTTCACAACCTGCAATCGCGTCTCGGAGTTGCTGTTGTAAGTAGCGTTTGGTGTCTGTATATTCAGTAAAGATTAATACGCGGCGTTCGCGCAGCGTCCCCGGAGGGGAATCGCGCCATTTTGCCCCTGATTTCCCAAGATCGGGACAAAGATTGTTCCGCAGCCACTCTAATAAAGCCTTGACCTTAGAATCAGTTTCATAACGGGAGTTTTGAGCAATTTCGCTCATGCGTTCCAATAACTCCCATTCTTGCTGGCTGATGCTACCGCTACTGGTTGCGGTGGCTGCACTCATCTGGGTGTTTTCTTCGCTTTCGATTTCTGCTTCGGGAAGTTCAGCGCGATCGTCATCTGCACTGGGAGATTCGACCAATAAGGCGTAATTCTGGGAAGTTTGAGCGTTTTTCTCCTCTTGGCGGTTTAGGGCTCGTTTATGGACTTGCAGTGTTCTTGCAAAGGCTTCAATAGAAGATAACAACCGCTTCTGGAGAGAGGTCACCACTAGCATTCCCGCTTTGCGCTTTGATTTCGATTCCCCTTGCAACCGCGCTTGTCGGCAAAGACGATATTCTTGTAGGAGACGGGACAGTTCTAATTCTCCCGCATCATCTGGCAAATTCTTAATCGTAACGGGAATGACTTCCCGCTTAGGAAAGTCACTGTCACTGATTTCCCGAATATCCTGCTTTAAACGCCTTACCATCACCGAGTCAAGAAGCTGTCGGCTTTTAACAGGAACACCACGACAAAACCGTTGTGGATCAAGCATTTCCAACAAGGCAGCGAAACTATTAGAATGTCCGTTGTGTGGCGTTGCTGAGAGGAATAGTTTATCTTAATGTGACGAGAAGACCCCCACTATAGCGTCAGATTAGTGGGGGATGAATCGTCACCAAACAAATAAAAGTCCGACAGGACATCCTTCGACAGGCTCAGGAACACCTTAAACAG
>JAAANX010000209.1 GCA_009909085.1 Cyanobacteria bacterium GSL.Bin1
TCCAAACTAGAGAAACATCTGGAAGTGTTTACTCGTTAACCGCTCATGGCTCTATTCGCAGCTACGGGAAGGTGATCTCTCCCCACTCCCCCACCTCACGAAGTAGGTGGGGGTCATTGAATGTGTAACTTAGCAATTTTTTCCATTTTTTCTTCAGTTTTATAGCAGTACGCAACGAGGTTAGGACATTTTGTTTCGGTGTTCGTCTGACAGTATAGGTTTTTAAAACCATAACTGATGTCCTAACGTGAATCCATAGCGCTATAGCCTACCGTTTTGAGCCTATTATATTATATCGCGCCTTTTTTTCCCGTCCTCCAAACCCCAATTGCCGTAAGCAAGTCGCATAGCGATATCGCGCTCTTTGATTCGCCGCCAGAAGCAGATGAGTGTTCAAGACATTACTGAACGCCTTGATCGCGAAACTGAAGGAGTGAGAACGCTTTTAGGGGCAATGAACTGATTTTGACCAATGAAAAAGCAGAGCGCGATCGCGATGAGGACAGTCTCTACGCTCCTAAGCTAAGACTGCTGTTGGTTGAGTTGGTTTAATTTTTGGGTCGCTTGATCCTGCGTAATTGGCTGAGAGAGGGGATCGCGCCTTTCCCATCACATCTAGCTTTTAGACCAAACTATATCGATCATCAGATACAAAGTCAAGAACCTGATTCATTGCCATCATTACATTTAATATCCTATCTATATTTTATAGTTTATTGATATCAATCACATTTAGCCAGGTAAGATAGAAAGAAATTCTCAAAGTTTAAAAGCTTGTAATCAAGATTTGGAGGGAATTATAAAAAAAGATCGAATTTTTTCGGCATGATGATCACTTTCCGATCAGCGCTGGGTAAATTACTTATAGAACTGAGAAAGTTAATCTTAATCACTACTAATTGGAGACTAAAATCATGAATTCAATCCTAAAATCTAAATTACTGTTCGCTCTCAACAAAAATAAAAAAGATAAAGGTTTCACTTTAATTGAACTGCTCGTTGTAATTATTATTATTGGTGTTCTCTCTGCGGTTGCCCTCCCTAACTTACTCGGACAGGTGGGTAAAGCCAGAGAATCGGAAGCAAAAAACGCAGTTGGTTCTTTCAACCGTGGTCAACAGGCTGCTTTCACAGAAGATGGTAGCTTTGCAGCCGTTGGTGGTACAGGTACTGCTGCTCAGGCAGCCTTGAATAGTGATTTAGGCGTAGGTCTGGAATTAGAATTCTACGAGCCTGATGCTCAAACCACTGGTCAGCTTCTCATGCTCAACTCCGACCGAGGTACTGATAACACCAGAGATTATGGTGGTGGCATTAACTATGACCCCGATGCAAGAAGTTTTACCACTGTAGTCTGCCGTATGGATGATGCAGCGGCTAACACCGCTATGACTGATAGTGAAGTCAGTAACGAAGCAGTTACTACAGGTACGGCTATGGCTTGTGCTAATAGTGCAAGTGCAGTTAACTAGAGTTACTCGTTACTTGTTGAAATTACGTTTGCTAATTGCATTCAAGGCATAACTAAGGAACTAAAGCAGGCATTGTGTGTAATGTCTGCTTATTTTTTTAAGCACTTCTTAACTTTCCATAAGTTATATGAAACACTCTAATGGTTACTACAAATAAATTTCATCAAGTTCCTCCAAACTTAGGGATTAGGGGGTTGGCATTATGTAGCAAAGTTTTATCAATTTCATATTACCTCGTTATCAAAGAAGCCAGAAATGGTAGGGGTTAGCAAACTATTGAATCTTTTATATTAGATTACTTGGAATAAAAAATAGGTGGATATTTCAAAGTTAGAGAAAAATAATCTGGGATTATTCCAATACTGAATTTAGGAGCAAAGACTAGATGAATTGCACTAAACTTAAACTCTATCGAAACTTAGTTATAAAAACAACTAATCAAGGTTTTACCTTAATTGAACTCTTAGTGGTTATTATCATCTTGGGAGTTCTATCATCCGTAGCACTACCGAGTTTATTAAATCAAGTGGGTAAAGCCCGCGAAGTTGAGGCAAAAGAAACTCTCAGTAGTATCGGAGTTTCCCAACAAGCATACTTTTTTCAAAAAGGAAATTTTGCAGATAGGTTAGAAAAACTAGACATCGTTGTTAATGGGCAAGAGTATAATTATCCTCAACCAAGCATCCATTCCAGTGGTAGTGCGACTCAAGTCATTCATGAAGCAGATGCGATTAATCCCATCAATAAAAATAAAAGAGATTATGCAATGGGGATTATCTACGATTCAGGAAGTTTTGAGGTTATTTTATGTCAAAGTAATGAACCAGGGGATGATGCGCTACCTTCTACAACAACAATCGGAACTTGTGATCAAGGGCAAAGAATACAATGAATGGGTCTTTAATCGCTAGAGGAATGACTAGATTGTTATTCACAGTCGTTTTGATTCTTGCCTGTGCTAGTGGTATTACTGGCTTGCAGTATCCTAATCTTAGTAAGAATCAACAAAAGAAAACTGATCAAGAATACCTCCGTCAAGAGCAATTAAAAGCGACTAATTTAAGTATTATTAATAATTTACCAAGTTTTGGCTTTAATAATTTAGTTGCCGATTGGCTTTTCTTACAATTTATCCAATATTTTGGTGATACAGATGCGCGTAAAGTCACAGGATACCAATTAATTCCCAGTTATTTCCAAGCGATTATAGAACACGATCCGCGCTTTGAATCTGCCTATTCAACCTTATCATCTCCTAACACGATATTTGCAGGCAAACCCAAACTAACCGTCGAACTTCTCGGTGAATCGTTAGAACATCTTTCTGCTGAAACTTCCAAGAAGGGTTATCAACTTTGGGTTTACAAAGCAACAGACGAATTACTTTATCTGAATGACGTTCCAGCCGCCAAATCTTCTTATCAAAAAGCGATAGAATGGGCGGAACAGTCCAACGAACCGAGTAGCAAAGGAATCGCTCGTTATGCTCGAAGAATGCTTCGATTTGTAGAGTCTAATCCTGATACAAGAGAAGGTCGTATTGGTGCTTGGACAATTATCTTAATGACAACGGGACAAGAAGCCGTTCAAAAAGAAGCAATTAAGGCAATTGAAGAACTCGGAGGTGAAGTCATAAAAACGCCTAATGGCAGAATACAAAAAGTAAGAGTAAAATAACAAAATCAATGACTAATTACTTAGCTTGAATTATTCTCTAAAAAGATGCTTTCAACATTCCCCCAAAATTGGGAGTGAGGGGGCATAATAACTAACAAATATTGAGTGCAGATGATTCACTATGATAGAAAATAAAATGTTATCAAATTGGGAAAAACAAGCAGTTGAACGCTTAGAAAAAGCTCAGTACGATGAACTTCTCAAGCTATGTGAACAAACCATTAACGCTGAGGAAGAAGGAAGCCTACCTTATTGGTATTTAGGATTAGCTTATTTACTCAAACAAGAACCAGAAGAAGCCCAAGCAATTTGGCTTTCAGGTTGGTTTGAAGCCCCAGGAGAAGAAACCAGCGACGAACGAACAGAGATTTTAGTTAGGGTTTTAGAAAAAGAAGCAAAACGACAATTCACTAAAGGAGCATTTTTAACCAGCGCTGAAATTAAAGAGAATATACAAGAAATTCAACCTGAAAATCTCAATAATACTTTATCCCTAATTAAAGACTTAATTAAAAATAAGACCTTTTCAATTGAATATCTGGAGCAATGGGAATTTTGGCAAAGATTAGAAGCTAACCGAAATCAAGCGATTGATGCTACTTTACTTGGAGATATTCTAGTTTATATTTTTGCTCATTTTCCTGTAGAAAACAAAGCAGGCTTAATGAATATTGCGTTTCAAGCAGTGGAAGACAAAACCACCTTTCTTAAGTCTGTAGTTGTTGCTGCTGGAAAAGTAGCTTACAAACAGTCTAAATATAAATCAGCGATTGAAATACTCCAATTATCGGAAAAACTGCAACCTGACTTTTTACCGACTTACCAATATTTATCTCAAATTCAAACTGATGCGGGTAAACACAAGCCCGCAATTGACGCAGCAGAAAAGTTAATTAAAAATAGTACAACACCACTAGAAACAACCGATGCAAACTTTTTCCTCTTGAGAGCTTTATTATCTTCAGGAAACTGGAAAGATATTCCACAAGTCGCTAAACAATACAAAAAAACATTAGAAGCAGTCTGTGATTATTATTCAAGTCAAGAAATTTCTAATGACCAATACATTGATGATGATACTGTCACCTTGCCTTTAGCGGCTTTTTATTTAAGCCAAGTTGAAGATAAGCCGAGACAAAATCGTTTGTTGCAAAATCAAGTAATTAATATTTTTCAAAAAATCTTTTTAGCGAATCAAGACAAACATCTCTCTTTCCCATCTCGTCAACCGATACCCAATAAAAGGTTAAGAGTCGGTTATATGGGTCATACCTTAAGATTTCATTCTGTGGGTTGGTTATCTCGATGGCTAATTAAAAACCATACGAAAGAGGATTTTCAGACGACTGTTTATTTAGTTAATCGCCGTCCAGATGCGCTAACGGAAGGATTAATTGCTCAAGTAGATGATTTTAAGTTGCTGGATCAAAACACTTATGAAAGCGCCGAACAAATTGCTAAGGATGAGATTGATATTTTAGTTGATTTGGACAGTGCTACCTTAACGGAAACTTGTCGCATTTTATCCCTTAAACCAGCACCGATTCAGATAACATGGCTAGGATGGGATGCCTCCAGTTTACCTGCTGTAGATTACTATATCGCTGATCCTTACGTTTTACCAGAAAATGCTCAGGATTATTATCAAGAGATAATTTGGCGTTTACCTCATAGCTATGTAGCAGTAAAAGGCTTTGAAGCAGGGATTCCCACTCTAAAACGAGAGGATTTAGACATTCCTACTGATGCAGTGATATATTTTAGCGCTCAATCCGCAACTAAGCGTCATCCTGATACAGTACGCTTACAAATGCAGATTCTGAAGCAAGTTCCCAACAGTTATTTTCTGATTAAGGGATTAGGAGATCAAGAGATTATTCGCGAGTTTTTTACTGAGATAGCCAACGGTGAAGGAGTTGATCCGAATCGTTTACGTTTTTTGAGTCGAGATGCCAATGAGTTAGCCCATCGGGCAAATTTAACAATTGCTGATGTGGTATTAGATACCTATCCTTACAATGGCGCAACCACAACCCTAGAAACCCTCTGGATGGGGGTTCCCTTAGTGACAAAAGTAGGAGAACAATATGTCGCCCGTAATAGCTATACCTTCCTGAAAAATGTCGGAGTAGAAGAAGGAATCGCATGGACAGATGAGGAATATGTGGAGTGGGGCGTTAAGTTAGGAACCGATGAAAACTTACGGCGGGATGTGCATTGGAAACTGCTTCAATCGCGAAAAACTGCACCGTTATGGGATGTGGAACAGTTTGTAACTGATATGGAAACCGCTTATCAGCAAATGTGGGCGAAGTATGTGGAACAAGTGAAAACCTATCCCGTTGCTGAAGAAGCCACTTCCCCAGAAGAGAAGCAGACTAAACCGAAGTTAAGACTCTTACATAACCTACCGCGCTGTGGTGGAACAATCATCAGTAAATGTCTCGCCACGATGGAGAATAACTTATTGCTGAGTGAAATTCATCCGCGAGGAATGGATATGTTTAACCCGCTTCAACAAGCCCACGACTGGTTTGATCTCCTCACAACTAAAGACTTCAACGAATTGGCAACCAGTAAACCTGTTTCCTTTGTGGATGCTATTTCTCGCATTCATCAGCGCAGCGAAGAGAATAACTGCAATTTAATTATCCGAGACTGGGCGCATTTAGACTTCTTTGGCGTTCCTTGGACAAACAACCTTTCCTATCGTTTAGATTTAGCCGAGACTCTCAAAACTCATTTTGATAACATCCAAGCTGCTATTGTTCGACATCCTGTTGATCAGTGGTTAAGCCTGTGTCGCTTAGAGCTTTTACAAGGAAAATTAAGCCTCGAAAACTTTTTACAAGGTTATCTCGAATTTGCCAAAATTGCCACGGAAATCGGCTTTATTCGCTATGAAGATTTTACTCATGATCCTGATACTCAATTACAGGCATTATGTGAAAAGTTAGAGACTCCCTTTGATCCAAACTACAAGGAGAAGTGGCAAACTTACAAGAAAATTACAGGAGAAACCGCTAGTCAAGGAGAAATCACACCGCAACCTCGTCGTCATATTGAACCTGAAGTCTTAGAAACCATCGAGAAGAATGAGTTTTACCAAGAAGCGATTACCTTACTGGGATATAGCGAAGTTAACTCTAAGTAATACCATTTTATCCCCCCTAACCTCCTCACTAAAGCTCCGGCTTTGAAAGGGGGGAAAAGAAAAGGGTTGGTGTGTAGTGCCAATTCTCTAAAACGGGATAATCATGATTCGGATTGAACAAAAGACCAACTTCCTTGTTCAGATTTGATTACCTGATATTGGTCTAAAGAATGTGCTTGATAGATGGGGAGTTTGTCAGCTTGTAACTGGGAAATTTTATCTAAATTTTCAGCTTTTAATTGTAATCGACCTTGAACGTGGCGTAATAAAGGATTCCAGTCTCTTTGATCTAAATTTGCTGTAATAGCAATCTCCATTTGTTCACTAAGATCAATTTCCTCTTCCATCATCAAATTCATCGCAACACTAGAGAGAACTAAGTTCGCATCTTCTTCCGATAAAGTGTCCGTATCAATGACTAAAGTAATCTGACTAACATCAGGATGACTTGAAATGGCTTTCATTACCCTAGCTAAATCAACTAATAGTAATAGTTGCTCTTCTGGCTGATTCCAACCGGGAAATATAATTAAGTTAACTGGTCGCAGTTTTAATTGTTTCTGAATTGACCATTTATAAACCAGTGGGTTTTGAGAACATTTCACTAATCCATAGTTGGCAAAAATACGCTCTAATAACTGAGACTTAAAGATGTTATCAGCATAATCAGTAATCACTAACTCTTTAAATTCAAAATCGTTGAGTAAATGATCAATTCCGATTTGATAAAGTTCAGGAATTGTCAAAGCAATGAAATTCCATGATTGTTCTTTTGGAGAATCTGTCCAACAAACTTGTTCAAGTACATCATATTGAGTTAAAATTTGCTTAGTTTCAGTTAATTTGGCTTCATTATCTTGTAATAGATAAATATCCAGTCGGGGTAAATCAACTAAATCGCAAATAACCCTATAATCAACCTTTGTAAAAAACAACCCCTGAAGTTTTGGATCAACGCGATGCCACTCTTGAATATACTCATAAATCGCAATTCGACTGTTAAACTCTTCTGTATTTTCACTAACTGCATAAATACTTCTTTTATCCCATTCAGGATAGCAGTAAGGCTCAATTTCTTTGCCATCCATATAATCAAGAATACGCTTCACATTTAAATCAGGGCGATAATTTTCCCAGAAAGCCTTTTCTCCTTCTTTTGCAATTTGTCTGGCTTCCTCTGGATGTTGAGAATAATAACTAATTTTATTTAATAAGTCTATTTCATCTTCATAAGCAACAAAATGTTTTCCCTCTTCTAATACAGCATTAAGTCTAGCTTGTTTACTGAGACGATCAGTGAGTAAAAAACCACCACTGGATAATACCTCAAACACTCTCATGTTGAGATCACCATTAAGGCTAATATTTAAATTGATTAAAGAATTAGCATAAATTCTGGCAGCTTCTGGACGTAATGCTTTCTGTTGATTAAGCACAAATCCAGCCTCCTTAACCTTATCTAAAATGTATCGACGATAAGGATGAAATTGTCTTACCTGTCCCACAAAACTAATTAAATGTTCGTAATTTTCAGAAGTAACTTGAGGATAGGGATCAATATAGAATGTAGGTATCCAAAACACTTTATCAAATCCTACTTCTTTGAAGTAATGTAGGTGATAAGGATTAAATAGGGACATTACAAAATCAAACTTTTCCTCCTTCGCGTAACTTAATAAAGTTTGAAGAGGATTCCGTAGATGATGGGTATCGCCAACAATTAGTAATTTAGGACAGTTAAACTGATCAAGATTAACGGGAAGAACCCGCCTGG
The DNA here is from genome assembly GCA_009909085.1 of Cyanobacteria bacterium GSL.Bin1. NCBI lineage: Bacteria > Bacillati > Cyanobacteriota > Cyanobacteria bacterium GSL.Bin1. The sequence continues at coordinate 8,078 of JAAANX010000209.1, forward strand.
CAGCATCTGCTTTAACTACTATTAACTCTGGTTGTTGTTGTGAAGAAGGTAATTGTTGTTTGACATAACCAACATCAAATATGCCAACAGGAATTTGTATATTTTCTATAATTCCATCATCTTGAGTTTTAGTTTTACAATCAGGACTGCAAAAAATCTCATTTTGTGAAAATATAATTTGCGGATAAAAGTTACGCGGATTTTGTAAAAATAATAAGGTATTGAATGATGGATAGTTATTAATATCTAACTTGTTTTGATATTGAGATGTTTTAACCGATAACTGCCTATTATTTTTTGCTAGCAATGGTTTTTCAAGTACAGCTAATATACCATTATTGGTAAAATTTTTTTTACCTTGATATCTTTCCTCTAACTCTTTTTGAATTTGAGGATCGATCTGAGATTGAAAAGTCAAGTTTAATTGACTGACCTGAAAAGAACTCTGGTTAATAAACTCGATATAGTCTTCTGTAAAGAAACGATTAATAAAAGGAGAATTATAAATATAGTACACCATTCGATCTGCTGTTTCTTTATCGGTAAACTGATAAAGATGCTTACACATCGTAGGTGGACTCATTCTTAAATGCCCCCAAGGTGGAATTGGAGAGTTACCAAAACTGTAGTTATTTCCTTGTTTATCTGTAATTTCTGGAAGGTGATGACCGTCATGGGCTGACCAAATAGGAGAAAACATAGAAAACAGCTTTCCCCCAGGCTTTAAAGCCAAGTACATCTTTTCTAAAGCGGCTGGAAACTTTTGGATATGTTCAAAAGCAGCAATAGAAAACACCAAATCATATTTTTCGTAATATTGGGATGGTAAATCCTCAATATTTTCTAAAAAAAAGTTATATCTTCCCGAAAGAGTTGATGAACTAAACTTATATTGTTGAATATCATTTATTTCTGAAATTACTGTTCCCTGATGAGTAATTCCACCTGCTTCTTTCAGATCAATTTCATATTCTGGAGTTTCTAGACCAGTCCATGAATTAACATTCAAATAATCAAAAACAAATTCTTCAGGTAAACTGCCACCAACTTCTAAAACATCCTTTCCCTGAAAGCCTACTAAGTTTTGGCAAGTGTAAGCATAACTAACGTGATAAGTTAAATTAAATTTAGCTTGGCATTCAGCTATTGTAGATTGATCAAACTGATTACTCATTATCACTGGTAGAAGTGTTCTCTGTATAATTAATTTGTTGCTGAAGTTGAGCTAAAAGTTGTTTATAGTTTCCTTGTTCTGGATTTAAATCTACTAACTTTTCTAATGGCTGAATTGCACCTTTGTAATCCTTCATATTCAGTCGAATTTGCACCAACCCTTCTAAAGCATTTTCGTTATTCGGTTCGCGCTCTAAAACCATTTCATAGCCATTTTCTTGCATTTGTAACTGCTCAAGCTGTTGTTGATTGGCTTGACGGGCTTGTTGCTCTTGCTGTTGGCTGGTTCGCATCCCCTCCGCTACCATTCCATGAATCTGAGACCCCATAAAACCGAGAAAAGCCAACCCGCTAATAATAGTGACAACCCGCTTAAAAGGAGACATTGACGTGCGAGACGACATTGTTAACTATCCTATTTTTTGACTTCGTTCCACCCTCAGCATGCCCTAAATAAAAGGTAAATCGATCACTGTTTAGGGAGAGAATTTGGAAAGCGCGATGACCTCGAAGCCATCGCTGTTCTTGAGATGAGCTTTCATGTTTTTTGAGGATTTTCGAGATCGCGCCACACTTTTTACTTTCTCTGCGTGATGCACCTCCAGCGGCTGAATCAAAGATTCAATCATTTATTGTTTACAAAGAAATAGGTGCGCCATATCGTGCTGGCTAAATATTTGACTGTTGTAACCAAACTTCCAAATCATCCTGACTGGAAAACTCTAATAACGCCTCTGCTAACTCCTCTAACTGAGATACATCTAAACCTCGAATTTGCTTAATCAGATTTGTATCTAATTCCCCAAAACGGCGATTGAGGAGACGTAAGATTAACTCTAGTTTTCCTTCTTGTTCGCCTTCAGCATAAACATCTTGATAAAAGCGAGTTTGTTTGATATCAATATCAGTAAACCCCAACATTTGTTGAATCTCCTCCCTGGTTAAACGAGGCAACTTATATACAAGGCTGTCGGTTTTCAAGGTTTTTAGTCTTTAACTCTATCATTCGCCTAAAGTAATTGGGAGCACAAAGGATGTTGCCGATAACCATCAGAGGATAGGAAATTTCATGACTACGCTTGGGATTAATTTTATACCAGGAGCGCGATCGCGTGATGCAAAACCGATGGAAATTGGTTGCAAATGTATCGAACTTGCCATAGTGTTCTCTGCGCGATCGCCTCTGACAGTGAATTGAAGCATCAACTGCGCTTGCTAAACATTTGATTGTTGTAACCAAGCTTCCAAATCATCCTGACTGGAAAACTCTAATAATGCCTCTGCCAATTCCTCTAACTGAGATACATCTAAGCCTCGAATTTGCTCAATCAGATTCGTATCCAATTCCCCAAACCGGCGATTGAGTTGACGAACTACTAATGCAACCGCTTCCTCTTGTTTTCCTTCACCATAAACATCTTGATAAAAGCGAGTTTGTTTAACATCAATATCGCTAAATCCCAACATTTGCTGAATTTCCTCCCTACTTAAACGGGGCAACTTATATACTATGATAGTTTCTACCAACTCCAGAATTTGTCTTTGACTCATTCCTTGTTCAATTTCCTGTTTCGCTTGTGTCACTAATTCTCTAGCTTGATTCACTGCCGTCTCTTCCGGCAAAATCACTAACTTTAATAAAGAAATGCCAATACTATCTGGATTGTCTTCCAACTCATCCAGATAAACTCGTTGAACTCTAGAGCTTTCTAGCAATTCTGTATAATGCTGAGTTTCTCCAATATCCACTCTTCGAGTGGGATAAATGACCACACTGCGCCAACGTTGAGAGGGTTGATACTGGCGGAGATACAGAAAAATTTCTCCAAATAAACGACTGTAAAACTCCCTTTCACCAGAAAACTGCACTTCCACAAAGAAAAGGGGGGATTCTGCATCATCTTGAGGTGGTGTAAATAAGCCATCGATGCGAAAGGCAGTTTGTTTAATTTCTACCGAACGAAACTGGTATTGTTCACTGTTGGTAACAGAAACATCAATCAGTTCAAACAACAGAGAAGGAAAGTTTTGGAATAAACGATAAAAAAGGCTGTCGGTTTTCAAGGTTTTTGGTTTTTCACTCTATCATTTCTGATTAGCTTGTTTTTAATTCTCTCTAGAGTTTTGGTGTTAATTTCTCACCGGGGCGATGTGCCTACGACGCCGGCTTGCGCCATCGCCCGAAAGCTGCTGCTAGACGCGATTGATGCGAAGCATCACTGCCAGAGGCAATCACGTCTTAGCGATTACCTATTGTGGGAAGCATGATTTGGGTGGCGAATCAAAAATTCCAGGACTGAAAGTGATGGAGAAAGGATTTCGATCAAGCACCAAATGATCAAACTTGTTATGGTGTTTCCTGTGCGATTGCCTCTGGCAAGGAAGCATAGCTTTCATCGTTTATTCTTTAAGAAAGGAACAGGAGCGCGATCGCGTGGCTGGATTAATGATTATGGAATTTGTTCTCTGTGGTTGGGAGAAGAAGCAGAAATGGAGTTTGAATGGAGTGCAGAAAAAGCAAAGATTAACTTAAAAAAGCACAATGTTTCGTTTCCAGAAGCTGGAACTATCTTTAATGACCCACTTTCCTTGACTTTTCCTGACCCGGATCATTCAATTGAAGAAAGTCGCTACATTATTATTGGGATGTCCCGTTTAGAAAAAGTTTTAGTTGTTGCCCATACAGACCGCAGAACAAACATAAGAATTATCAGTGCTCGAAAAGCAACTCCAAAAGAAAGGAGGTTTTATGAACAAGGAACAGAATAACGAAATGGAAGATGAATTGCGCTCCGAATATGACTTCGCTCAAATGGAAGGAGGTGTCAGAGGCAAATATGTTGAGCGATACGGCACTGGAACTAACTTAGTTCGGTTAGCACCTGATGTCGCTTCCGCTTTCCCAAATGAAGAAGCGGTTAATGAAGCCTTGAGAATGCTAATTAATGTTGCTCAACGCTATCAGTCTAATGCCTGAAGCAATTTGCCAGTTTCAGCATTGCTTGCAGAAAAAGCGATGGTGCATTGCTGACCAACGGTCAAAGATTACGCCTTCCTAAACGGAAGGCGTAATCTTTGACCTTCATATTTTTTGAAGATTTTCGCGATCGCGCTACACTTTTTGTTTTCTCTGCGCGATGCGCCTCCGGCGCCAGCAAAGCTATCGGGGCTATAACCAACTTTCCCACTTAGCCAAACTAGCAAAACCTTATCTTATCTGGGAAAAATCCTGTTACAGTTAATTCCCCCCTTCAAAAAAGGGGGGTTAGGGGGGATCATTTTACAGACCAGATCAGATTGCTATCTCTTAATTATCATAAGACAAGTAGATTTCGGGGAACCGCCATGAATTATTTACCTTA
>JAAANX010000210.1 GCA_009909085.1 Cyanobacteria bacterium GSL.Bin1
CAGAGAAATGTTGAACAGCTTAACAACTGAAGTGATTGCTTCGGTAACGGGTTGGCAATTTATTTTGGAAGCACTATCTGTAGCAGGTATTTAGCAAATTGGTATAAGTATTTGGTTGGCTGGGGGAGGAGGCGCGACGCAAAAAGTCGGCTCTAGCTTAGGGCTGGAAGATGCGCAAATTAGGAACTATAACCAATTAGCTGCCAATCATATCGTCTGGGCAAATATTAGAGGCGTTCGTCAAAGTGACCGCACTCCCGTCGAGAATCGGTTTTTGGTGGTGGGAGAAGACAATGGCTTTATTGTCATGTCTTCTGAGAAGGAACTGTATAAGGTGGGGAATGGCTTAATTGCCGATCGCCTCGTTATTAATCAAGGTCAACCAGCCCAGATTCAGTTATCCAGCATCGCCTTTGATGATGAGAATCTAGCGACGAAGTTATCTCAGGTGAGAGAGCAAAATCCTAACCGTCTCATCCTTATTAACGGCACCGTCTCCATTGATTTTCCCGAAGATATCAGCCTGAGCCAACAACCGGATCAGCTAAACACGATTAAATTATCGGGTTCTAATGTCACCTTGACTTATTGCCCCATCTCCGAAGCCATTACCGTCCTCAATGACCAATGGGCGATTGGTTCTCTTTCCGTTAAAACTATCAATCCTTCTCCTTGGCCATGAAATTATCAACCTTAACTATCATTTCTCTAAGTTGTACTGGTACGCTCATCGCGATCGCGCTAATGCCCGTCAATTCTCCTGAGAGAGTTACCGCCCAACAAAATCTTGAGCAACCCTTAGAACCCGTGCCAGTCACCAACACTCGTAAACGCCACACCATTACCGTTACTGTTTCCTCACCCGAGGATATCAAAGTAGCAGAAGGAGACCGTATCACCGAAGGAGAGGTGATTGCTGACCGGACTAAGGAAAGAGAAAAGTTAATTCAACAACGGGACCAACTCCAACTGGTGATTAACAAGGCGATGCAAGCCACACCCATCCCACCGCCAGAACCCAGTTATGCCGCCCAGCAAGCAGCTGTGGCAGAAGCGAGGGAGATGGTTGCCTACTGGAAGCAGCTTCCTCAGCCCAGGTATCGCTTCAAACAAGAAGATTTGATTGTGAGCTTAGATACGGCAACGGTGGAAAAACGCCAAGACATTGCTCAAAAGCAGATTGAAGCGCAGCAGGAATTGAACAGCGCGATCGCGAACCTGCAAGATGCTAAATCTCGTTACCAGCGCGAACTCTACAACTACAACATCAATCTCAGCAAAGCTGAAGCAGACCAAAGACAGCGAGAGATGGATGTTTTAAGACTGAGGGAAAAACTAGACAACTTAAATCAGCAAATCAGCGAGTTAAGTGTCATTCGCTCTCCCTATGCGGGGCGAGTGCGAAAAGTAAAAATTGTTAGTCAAAATAATCTCAACATTACCGCCGAAGTAACGTTATTGGTAAAGAGCCGTGAAAATTAATAGTAGTTTCGTCCTTCTCGTTGGCTTGGGGTTAATCCTTTGGGGTAGTTTTTCTAGGGGAAAGGGAATTGAGCCAAATTTTCCCCTAGAAAAAAAATCAATAGCAGCGGAACAATGCACCGTTAAACCCGGTTCCATTTATGATGGCGATACCTTGCGAGTATTTTGTAATGGTGAGGAGTTAAAGCTGAGACTGTGCGGGATTGATGCCCCTGAGAAGGCGCAAGCAGGGGGAATTGAGTCTCGGAATTATCTAAGATCGCGCTTACCTGATAATGCAACTGTTCGTGTTAATCCCATTGAAACGGATCGTTATGGCAGAACGGTGGCAGAAATTTTTCTAGGGGAAACTTTCATCAATGCTGAGTTAGTTAGGGAAGGTCATGCTTGGCATTATCGGCGTTACAGCGGTAACTGTCCCAATCGGGGTGAAATTGTGCGGGCGGCGCAAGGTACAAGATTAACGGGGATGCCGCCTTGGGAGTTTCGGAAAGAACATTAGATCATTCTTACGGAGGAGACTTAACCAATTAAATGTGTGTTAGATTAATATAATTAATTTGTCTTAGTTATATAAAAAATTAATTTAAATCACATTATCGTTTTTTGGAATTTATCAAATGCCTGAATACATGACAGAGATCAAAAAAGAGTTTGAGGATTTACTAGAAAAGTTTGATGAATATGATCGTCATATTCTTAATTGTCATTCTTCACCTGAAGAAGGGTTTTATGAAATCAGAAACACTATTACAAATAAAATTACCCATTGTAATGGCTTTCTAAAGGGGATGGCTTATCAAGGCGCCTCCTTGAATATCGACGACGATGATTTAGGTTTCTAATTCAATTAGTAACCCCCCTCTTTGATTAAAGCTTATGATTTAAGAACCTCAGTTAATGACTGGGGTTCTTTACTAATTTTCCTATTTCAGATTTAGCATTTCAAGTTATAAATTTGTTATATTAATAAGTTTCATTATATTCATTTAAATAATCAATATTATCGTCAGTTGGTAGAAAATCAATACTATCAAAGTCTTTTATTAATTCACCATTCCCTTTTTCAATTTTGGAAATACAAGAATTAAAACAATTGAGAGGATATTCACTAACTTCCCAAGTAACAGAAATTTTTAAATCATCCTCATCTAAGTCAGCATCTAATTCATCATCTAATTTTTCGGACTCTAATTCAACTGTAGCAACATATATATTTTCTGGTCCCATTTGTCTTTCATGACTACTGCCAGTTACGTCCCATTCTAAATCCTCTGGTTTTATTTCACGAATTTCACCAGTTGCGTTAAATTTGATTTTTGCTGTTCCTCTGACATCTATTGGTGTAGTATCTTTTATATTAATGTCATTCATGTTAGAGTATCTCCATCAAACACAACCCAGTGGCGTTAGGGTACCCAATATCAGCTGAAATCAGATCTAGAGAAAACTCTCAAGAATCAGAGTATGAAAACGATAATCGCCTTACGTCGGTTAACTACACTTTGACGACCTCAACTCCTCAAGCTATTACTAAAAGCTCCTCCCTCTCTGCATTAGAAGGTTAAGGAAACAATTCTTTAATCTCGCGATCGCGCTTTTGTTAAACCTGATCCCAATCGGAAGTTTACATTAGGAAAATATTGTTTCTCGACCTAGCGCGATGGCTTTGCCGGATCATGCAACTGTTCGACTTAAACCAATAGAGAAAGACCGTTATGGCAGAACAGTGGCTGAGATTTTTCTAGGGGAAAGTTTCATCAATGCCGAAATGGTAAGGGAAGGTCACGCTTGGCCTTACCAACGTTACAGCGGGAACTGTCCTAATCGGGGCGCGATTGTTGAGGCTGCTAACAATACACAGTTAACGGGAATGCCGCCTTGGGAGTTTCGGAAGGGGAATTGAAGCGACTGAAACTATTTGTGACTGAGCAGCACTCTAAGTAATAAGAAAAATTACTTAGTTTATGTTTTTAAATACTAATTTCCAAGTATCTTGGATTACCTTAATGCTATGGTTGACAAATTGATTTCTGTGCTAGCTAACATGATTTTTAAGAAAATTAGAGATTGTATACTCCCATGGATACTGTTTGGATTCTTAGCTTTAGGTAATGGGAGTACCGCTTTTGCCCAACCTGTCCCTGAAGATGGATTAGATGTAGGTTTGACCCATTTTTACAACAATCCTACGCCTCAGAAGGAAGCAGTTGAGACTTTGAAGAATACGGGATTTAACATTGCAGTTCCTTTAAATATTAATGATCTTACGGAACAAGGTTTGGGTGATGGCTCATTTCAAAGAGCTGATCTTGATTTTACACAATCAGTTCCATCAATTCCTGAAACTAATACCCGTATTCAATTCGATGGTCCTATTACAAATTCGACTCTTTATTCCGTAGTTGCAGGTCAAGTTGATAAAAATAGTTGTCCCATTGAAATTAAAGATACACAGATTGCATTTTTTGATACTGAGTCAGAAGCAATAACAAAAGCAGAAGAACTTTCTAAATCTGACGATGGTTATTTAGTTTATGTCTCTCCAGATCAAGAAGCGACAAATAGAGCACTAGAAAAAATTAAGGAATTAAATTGTCAACCTAATGCTAAAGGCATAGTTGTTAATGGTGCTACTCGTAGAGTTACTGTTGATTTCTCGGATATTTACACACTGCTACCAACAAAACTCCAGCTATCAGCTAAAGATTCATCCTTTATGTATTCTCCTAAAGGTGCAGGAAATCCGATTTATTTAGTGAATGGACGTAAGCTTTACGATCCATCTGATTATCAAAACCAAGAATAATTTACGTATGGGAGAAATCCATCTTTGAAGCAATAAGTACAAATAATGGATTTCTCTTATTTGGGGTAAGACTAGCGAAGGTGTCATGAGGGGCAATCTAAATAATATTGCAGCTTTCAGTAGTTGGATGTCCCTAAACTAAGTTTTGAGAAATAATACTGTAACCCTTTGCCTGTCTGATTTATAGAGATTTCAGGAAATTGAGTGAAGCGACATTTTCGCAGGGATTGAGCAAAGCCTGCAATATTTTAGAGATGACGACACCCCAAACATCAGTTTCTGAAAGCCTTACATGAAAAGGCTTTTGAGCTAGATTGCCCCTGGTGGCAGCTTCGCTAGGTTTACCCCAACAAGGTTTACTGTCGATTCGAGACCTGTGGATGAAAGCCCAGGGCTATAGTTTGCTCCGTGATGCTGAACCGCCCTGTGTGGACCCGCTTGCCGGGTGGTGTGGGAGGGGAATTCGTGAGAATTCTCCCGATCCCGATTAGGTTGGGCAAGATGCGGAAATGTTGGGTTCCACGTTGTTTCACCAAATCTACTAGAGCATCGCTCGCACTAAGCTGCTCCAGATGAAACTGCCCAATAGCCGACTGCTGCCAATGCGGCTAAACCCAACACAATGGCTAGGATCGTTTTCCAGCGATCACCCTTCTCTGGCAAGGTAAGGGAAACCCGAACATTTTTTGGGGGAAGCTGTTCGGCTAACTCTTGAGGAGGAATATTGTTGTTGACGACGCCCTGAAGCCATGGCCATATAATTTGGAAATTATAGGCATTGGCACACCGTTTAACACCACCAAAATTCTCGAACAACACATCGCTGAAATAACAGGTGCTCGTAACTGCCTGATTGTGAAATGCTACGAGGGAAGAATTATCCGGCTCGGATAGGGAAAAATACAGTTGTTTTGCAGTACTGGTAATGCAGTCATAGTTAGACTGCTTGCTAAATAAAGGTGGCTTTATCCATTCTTTGGGCGGTACGATGCGATCGCTGGCACCGTGAAGAATCGTCACTGGCAGTGTCAACTTTTTGCCCGTTTCCTTGATTTCTAGTGGTTCCGTGGCAAAGGGTACAAAAAAGAGTTTTAGTAACCAAATAACCGGTCCGGGAATCCCTAACTCTGTTGAGGGTGCCGGATCGGCGGTGAAAATCTGTATCGGTTTTAATTTTTCCTGTCCCGGCTCTAAAAAGGATTGCCAACTCAGGGCTAATAGCCCACCTAATGAGTGTCCAAATACCACCACTTCTGGGTGGGTTTCCTTCAGCACGGGGTAGTCTTGTGCCAAGCGATTAAGGGCGGCTTCGGTCAAATTGATCGCATCATCTGCCCACTCTTTCGGGCGGTGCAACAAACTCAGTCCTACCGTGGACAGCAATTGATTCAGGTTTTTCCCCAAGGTGCGGTTAAAGATAGAAATCAATAAATTAACGATGCCAAAAATCACAAGTAACGAAAGGGAAACGCGAAATAGTTTTGGTAAATTCGGATCTTCAAGCTTTCTGCTCCGGCAAGGTCCTGGCGATTCTAAGGAACTATTGGCTTTGAACGGATTTAGGGCAGTCGATACTACCGAAACTAACAGAGAAAACCAACCTGTCAAGCGGGATTCATCCATTTCCTCCGACTCATCAGGATCGGGATAGGTGCTGCGCTGAAAATCAGGAAAAATAACAAAATAGCCCTGGGCGACGAGCGCTTCCAAATGCTCGGCATAAAATCGTGGCAAACAAAGGGCAAAACCATGGAGGTAGGCAATAACTTTTGGTTTTTTGCCAGCAAGCAGCGATTCCGGCGCATACACTTGCACAAAATCCCCTTCCCGGTGGGATCCAGACCAGTAAATGCGATAGCCTTCTTTAGGAATTTCCTGCCATTCCACGGGCGGTGACGTTGCAGAACTTATCATGATTCATCCCCTCGGCTATTTTTTCCCATTGTATTTTTAGTTGATCTTGGGCAATTCGACGAATTGCATAACTTTTTCCAGTTCCTGGACTGCCAAACAAAAATTTTTTGAATCGGACTAGTGGGCTGTCAACTTAGAAATGAGGAATGCATCAAGCTAAGAAATACGACAATTCAAAGTTTTCAGAAACATACTATTCCTCAAAACAAACTTGATGACCCACTAGACATAACAATTAACTAATTTTTTGCTCTTGTAAAAGATTATAAAAAAAACTTTAGTAACCAAAAAGGGTGAAATTACAGAAAAATTTGACCCACATTTTGCAGGTTACAACGAGAATTTTAAGCTAATTGATCTTTTGACTGATTTTTGAGATGTAAAAACTTACTGAAACTAGAAAGAAGTTTGTTGTTTTTCGACTCTTCTAGTCTAGATATCCCTTACTCAACTCAATTGGTAAGGTGACTTAAAAATCGAAATTTCGTAAACTACATTAATCTGTGAAGCAAGAACGCTCGTTAAGGGTGCGCTATTCCCACCGACTTGAGCTTTCATAAACAACGATTAGGTAAGGATTTGAGACAGTTCCTTGGGCTTGCTCAACTTCCATTTTCGGCAATGCTTTAAATTTAGAAACTTCTCGGCTTAAGCAAAGCGCGATCGTTGAAAAGAAGTTATACACCCATTTTTATTACATAGAATTAAAAAAGTGAGAAATTAAGCCTGTTTGAGAGCTAAAAATTGAAAATTTCTGAGAAAAAGAAATTTTTCTTTACACCTTGTCCGATTTTACAGGTATCTCCTCTTTACCCCTCTTAGCGGTCAGCTTGACTATTCATTATACAAAGACTTAGGCGCTAAGGATGAATTAAGAATAGCTGATCAATTTTTTAGCTTATGGATATTGAGAGACAATTTTTTATAATTTCTACCACCTATTTCAGCCGATACCTTTTACTTTTATTGTCTAAGGTAAATTTATCAAGATCAAGTAATGAAGTTAACCATGAAAAAAATTAATAAATCTAAATATTTATGAGTACTTCAATAAAAAGTTATTCAAAAGTTACATTGAATTAATTATAAAAAATAGTAAATTTAAATATAAGCTTTTACAGGATTCTCGAGACAATATAAGTAGAGATCATTAGTTTAAGGAGAAAGCTAATGAGTGTTACTGATAGATTGATTGGATTGTTCGTTTCCAATAAGGAAGCCAAAAAGAAAACGATTATACACGGAGCAGCCTTTGACGCGTCAATGGTTGGCTTAAGTACAGCACAGATTCCTGGGGGTGATCGTATTGCTATTGGCGGTGTTCAGATTGATATGGTCATACAACTTGGTAAGCTTTATGGAAAACGTCTTGATAGAACAGAAGCACTAGCCATAGCTGAAAGTGTACTAGCAACGGTAGTTGGTGTTGAAGCGACAAATCAGGTCATAAAATATATCCCTGGTATTGGGAATATTTCCAATATGAGCGTAGCAGGTAGCATTACAGAAGCCATTGGGTGGGCTACAGTTAACTATTTTGAGAACCCTGATGATAATCTCTTTAAAAAAATCGAATAACCCGCTTTCAAGAAACATGTTCTGTAACTCTTATGTAGTGAAGGGGGGAGAGTGAAAAAAAAAGTGGGGGAGCTCGGGAAAACCATACGTTCTGATTAGCCAATTTTCGCTCCTCGATTCAGCACCCAGGACAATCTCGACCTGGCATCCACTAGCTTTCAAGGTCTTTGGGAGGATTAAGTTGGAAAATTCTAGTAAGTTTTTGCTTACCTCCCCCGAAAATTTTCGCTCTCCAAGATTAGGTCTGTTCTCTCACCATTACACATAAAAAGCTGACCACCGCTTGCAAGCGCGAGAAGGGTCTTTAGTGGCGAGTTGGGAAACTTGATAATAGTGCGCTCTGCTGACTGTCCAAAGCTTAATCTCAATTACCCGATAAAGTAAGCATCGGAGTTAACCCAATTGAGAAAGACTGTTACGGTCGGACAGTAGCAGAAATTTTTCTAGGGAAACTTTTGATTAATTTTTACTTCTTGTGACTTGTTAGAAATTTGTACATCTTTCTGGATTGGATAAATAATTTATTTTTCTAATAAATGACTAAAAATAGTAATCAGACGATCTCTTCGATTTTCAAAGAAACCATCTTCTCCTGCCCATAAACTACTTGGTAAGTGTCCTTGTGGTGCAGTATCAAAGTTATAATCAAAATTGAAATTTCCACGCCAATACCAAGTGCCATTGTCATCGTGAAAACGCCAGCCAGTTTTGACTCCAAATTGGTTCCTATCTAAAGAAGAGTCCTCATAGATTTTCTTCTGTACACTGAAGCCAAACCAATGATCACTATTATCCAGCCAGAGTTGATCAATTGTATTAATATCCACTTGAGGAAGATTACGTAATGTATTTTGTTCAACTGCTTTATAGTCATTAGTTTTTTCAACAAGCTGAGCAATTAAACGAGCCGTTTCTTGATCTGCCTCTTTCCATTGTTTATTGTTCAAGAATCTTTTCAACGAAGCATAATCAATTCCTAATGATGACTCCATTAATATTTTGAAGTCTTCACGTTCTTGCATATCATCAAAATCATGATTTTCTTTGATAAGTTGTTGTGTTGCATCTGCATTAATATTTACAGCTTGTTTTAGAGCTTCGATAGCTTGATTAGAATTCCCTATCGCAGCTAGACAAGATGCCTTTTTATAAAAACAAATAAATGCTTCTGGATGTAAAATAATTAGTTTTTCCCAAATTTGAATTGCTTCATTATAATTTCTGAGATTATATAAAGAATCAGCTTTTCCCATCCAAGCTAAATGATTATCTGAACTTAAAGCAACACACTGGTCATAAGCCTGAATTGCTTTATGATCATCTCCTAAACCTTGAAAAGCATCTCCCAAATTAGCAAAAATGATATCTGCTGTTTCATCAATTTTTAACCCTTGATTTAGCACTTCTACAGCTTCTTGATATCGACCAAGTTGATTAAGAGCGATGCCCTTATTATTCCAAGCACCAAGAATTTTAGGATTAAGTTGAATTGCTTTATCATATAGTGGAATTGAATCTTGAATTTTCTCTTCATTATCTAAGCATTCATTAGCTTGAGTGTAATAGTCTAATGCTTGTTCGATTCTTTCATAAGTCAAGAGATCAATATTGTAAGTTTCTTGAAGTGTCTTTTTAAGATTTTCATAAACTATTCCTAGGAATTGATTCCAGACTTGAAATAATTTATTTCTGGCATTTTGATAGTTTTCAACAACCCTTTGTATATTTTCTTCCTTTTGTTGACCACCAAGCCAGCCTCCAATAGCTCCCCCAATCATTGTACCTATACCTGGTGCTATAAAACTTCCAACTACTGTTCCTATACCAACTGCATAATTGCCTTCAGCCCAACTGAATGCTTCCCAAATATTTTTTAGTACATCTTCATCTTCTGAAATATCAAGTTGAATCACTTCATCACTCATGTAATCTAATTCTTTGATTGCTAACTTAACCTGACTAAAGTGAGCTTCTCTACAATTGGAAATAATAGATTTAACTTGTTCTTCTTCTAAATTAAGATTGAAAAATTCACTTAGATCAATAACTTCTTTAGATATTTTTTCCAGATCATCCCTTAAATCAACTTCCAAATCAGTAATAAAGTCTTTCACTAATTTTTTAACAGGTTTATCATCTTCTGAGTCAAGTCTATAATTTAATGCTTCATAAGCTCTGTTTTGAAGGATTTTATAAATTTCATTTGAAAGCGCAATCTCATCAATGTCTTTGATGCTTTCTGTCTCTGCAGATTCTTGAGATTGGTTTGAACTAACTTTATCCTGTTTTTCTAGTTTTATCTCTTGATGCCAATCTGGAAAATCTTCTGATGTTTCTTTTCCATATAATTGAATTATTTGAATGTTGGCAATTTGTAATTCTTGGATAATTTTCTGAATCTGAGATGTCATTTTTTCTTGATCAGGAAGCTCTTGAGCTTCAAGCATGATTTTTAAGACCTGATCTTTAATACTTACTTTTACGGAGAGTTCTTCTAATTTTATGGTTTGACTAATTATGGATGAAATAGCATTGATATCACCCTGTTTTGCTAATTCTTCAACCGACTGATTACTTGAAATACCAAGTTTTATTTCTTGTACCCAATCTGGAACTTCCTCTCCTATTTTTTGACCATAAATTTTAATTATATTCCAAGGATACTTTTCAATCTTTTCAACAATTTTATGGACTAAATTTACGAATTTATCTTGGCTTAAAGATCGATTAGACTGAAAGAGAATTCTTAAGGAATCTTTCTTGACAGAAACTTTTGCCTTTATTCCTTTATCTGAAAGTTTATTATTCAATAAAGTAGCAATTGCTTGAGGATTACCTTGCTTAACTTCCTTGAGAAGTAAATTAGAATCACCAGCCATAATTTTTCTTGTCCTCTATGTCACTCATTTTTAATACTGTGAGTGGTAATCACCTTTTTATAAAGAACACAACTGATAAAAAAAATGAGTTCATCGCGTAAAAATGTGATATTAATCTCAATTGTATATGATTTTAAAAGGGATAACACTTTGATTCAACAAAGACGCATGAAGAATTGATATCCTCATGCGCTCTTGATGTTATTTGTCGTAAAGATACAGACCTAAGCCAAACTTGGCACAAGCCCGACGAAATGCCATGCTCTCTGAATTAGAAGACGGATCACCATAACTTGAGCAGTTGAGTGATTCCGTCCCACTGGCTTCTCTGTAAACATTGCCCTCTGACGTGGGAATGGTTAAACGTCCCACTAAGAAGATGCGATCATTCGTGCTTTGAACATTGACGATCTCCCAAGTCCATCCGACGCAGTATTTCGAGAGAATCCGATTTGCCACATACCAAGGAATGTAAGTGATTTGACTGGTTTTCCCAGTTTTTTTACTTTTAACTTCCTTCGTTCGCAACATTGACTTAGGAAGCGGTCGAGACAGGATCTCTTCAATCTGAGTTAAACTTAGTTGCCGTGGTGCGGTTGGTGCAGAAGTTTCCATTCTCATTAATCTCCGATAATTGCAAAGTGATAATCATTCCCCAAAAAATCCCCACGATGAACCAGAGATAGAAGGGTGGCTCTTGTTGATCAAACATGAATAAAACAGCCCCCACGAAGGGGGCTGACCTCCTATCTAGAATTCGTCATGGTGGTATTGTTTTTGTGGCTCAACTGAAACCAGCTTGTAACCACGCTCATGGGCGTGTTTTCGGAAGCAATTGATCTCTTTCGGAGTCGGTTGGTGAGTAGAGAACCGCTCAACCACATCCAAGGGAACACCATCCTCGTCTAACCCGAAGGTCTCAAAAACGAGCTTGTAAACGATAGAATAGTCATTGCTGTTGATGTCAGCAGTAACCGCCTCTTGGTTGGTAGCCTCCGGGGCGGTCTTTTGTTTTTGGATAAACTCAGCGAGTGATGTACATCCTAGAGTTTTGAGAACAGCGTAACCATGCTTGCAGCAGCCTCGTTGAATTCCCATTTCTTGCTGAGCAGCATAATCGCCGCAAGTGCAAGAAACTCGGTCAGGGAAGACAGCCACCAGATATTTTGACTTAACCCGATAGGTGTAAGAATTAACGGGTTTGACATCATCAATCTTGAGTCCAAGTTGTCGTCGGTGTTCAGCAAAATGTTGCTTAAACAATTTCTTGTCAGCAAGATTTTGAGAACCGTCATTAAAAGTAATGAGAACGTTACCGGGACGTTCTTCAACCTTTACAACTTTCTGACCAAAAAGACGACGCGCTGCACTAATAGAATAAATGTAATCAGACATCATTTTTGACTCCAAAAAAAGGTTTACTTTATGAGCAGGATTTCCCTAGTCCTTGCCAGCTGGAAGCTGATTATTGGTTCAGCGTGACCGATTCAGTTTTCGTGGTTCAGTTGCGTATTTTTTAACGCTTAAGTATATTATAAACCAATATACACGTCGGAAGGAAGTAATGAATAATAAAAATCCCGCCTTGATAGACGGGAATAAAGATGTTATATTTTCTCGGTTTTAATCGGAATAATACTTCTTAACGGCTTCGGCTAAAACTTTCCTAATAAATTCATTTTTATTCGGGATTTCGCGCAGTTTCTGATCGGTTTCTTCATCTAATCTAATAGTCATTGTTTTCTTAGACAAAGGTTTCTCACCAATCGGTTTACTCCTAATTCTTCCCTTAGAATCTCTCTCTATGTTCGGTTCCATATCTGATTTCTTGAATAGCTACGCTTCTTTAGCTTAGTTTATAGAATCCGAAGTGTCTATCGGTTAAATCTTATTTATAGAATTGAAGCAGCCAGAAAATTAAATCAGGACAAATCAGCAAAGCAAATTCCTTAACTGAAATCGCTAAAACCGATGTGTATTATGGTATAATAGATTTACTTAAACTAGAAAATGAGATGAATATTTGCTTTTCAGGTGCTAGAAAACTAACTCCTACCCAGCGCGATCGCGTTACTGTTGCGTATTCTTTCTATTTCTTTCCTTAAGGGTGTAATCGCCAAAATGTAAATCACTTCCTTTCGGTTTAGCATCCGGTTCTACCCATTGGTGTTTTTCTTGGGCGTGCTGGTCATTATCTGCCAGATCTGACACAACCTGATCCTCTCCTGGTGCCACAACTTCTGATTCTTTACTGGTAGGAAATTCCGGTTCGTCTGCCATAACTGTCATATCTTGTTGGCAAACTTTGGAAGATACATGATTTTCCTCATTATTTAATTGGGAAGTTTGTTCGGTCTGTTGATTTGTACAGGAATTTTGCTCAGAAGTTATGGCAGTTGTGGCAGCTGTGACATCTTCGCTCTGTGCAGGCGTTTCAGCTTTGCCATAACTCTTGCCATAACCCTGTAGCGTTGTGGCAGTTGTGGCTTCCCAAACGGATTGGCGCTTCCCTTGGTAGGTTCGTCTTGTCTTCTTCCATCCCATCGCTTTAAGACAATTGGCGACCCGCTGTTGATCGCGCTTAGCAATGTCTTTCGCCTGATATCCGAACGCCTCGGTTAAAAGCTCGCGAACCGTGCAAACAGTCTGATGGGATAAGTAATCCTCTATGATTTCCTGCCATTCATCGGAAGAACGGTATTGAAAATTGTTTTGGCTATTTAGGGCCTCTTCTTCGTCACTCAGCCACCATGTTTCCCCTGCTTTGTAGGCTTGAACGGCACTCGCCCAGATGCGATCGCGCTCCTGTTTTAATAACTGGAGATCCACTTTCTGCTGCAGGGGAATCACCCAAAATCGTCTGTCTCCAGTGGGGTCATTCAAAAATTCCTCATCGTTCACCCCGCCGACAATGACACACTTTCGCTTGTATCGCTGCGTTTTGCGTCCATACGGTTCTCGGAACGCATCTTCAGTCTTGGTAATGAAATGCTTCAGATCATCCACTTCCTTCTTGCGGAACACCTTAGCCACCTCGCCCCATTCTTCAAACCAAGCGCGATGGAGGTTCAGCAAATCATCTCGTTCATTATTCCCGCTGAAGGAATTATCAAAGTAATCGCCAGCCAGAACGCGGAAGAAATTTGTCTTGCCTAACCCCTGATCCCCTTTCAGGATCAAAACTGTATCGTGTTGCGCTCCTGGCTCATACATCCGAGCTACTGCAGCAATCAGCGTCTTTTTCAAAAATGTATCGAACAGTGGGTTATCCGTGCCAAAATAACGGGTTGCCAAGTTATTGATACTGACAGGCGCGATAGTGCTAACCTTCTCTAGATATTCCTTGACGGGGTTGTAAGAATTCTCCTTAGCCACGTGCATCATTAGGTCTGCAGCCAGATCCCGTCCGCAGTCAATATTGTGGTGATCCAACAGATAAATATAAGGCTCAGCCTCTAGAACCTCGCCATCCAACTCCATTTCCCGCGTCATTTCGTTATAGCGGAGATTTAGGTGGTTGCGGATAAATTTGAGAAGCTGTTTCTTATTGAGCCGTTTCGGTTTGTCATCGTTCTCCTCATTCGCCGTTTTCGTCTGATACTGGAACTCGAATTTTCGTCGATGCAGCTCAATCAGATTAAGTAAATCGTCGGCACTCATACTGGGATAATCCTCCAGATAATCTTTCAAGTCTAGGCCGTTGCGGTCTTCTAAGCGATACCATAGACCGCAGTTGGGGTAGGCATAGAGCCATTGCGGGGTCATTCCTGCCCCTTCTAGACTGTCTGCGACGGCTTCGGCGTGTTTGATTCCTACGGTATCGCGATCCGGTCCAATGACGAGCTGTTTTGCCCCTTGTAGCTGCTTGGTGTAATTTTCTTTCCACTTGCCTGAGCCCATGAGATTGGTGGTTGCTGTGAGCCCTAATTTCCGCAGCGCATCCACAACTCCTTCTCCTTCCACGATGAAGATGGGGAGACTTTGCGTGATCGCGTTTTGCACTTCCTGGTAGTAAAGCAACGCCACTTCGTTCTGGTACGCCGCCTGATCCAGCTCAATTCCCTTTTCCTCCGCTCTTGAGGGGGTGAGCCATTGACCGTTGACGCAATACTCCTGCCAGATCTCCTTTTCGCCTTTGCCGTCATCAAGTCTGACCGTGCGGATGAGGGGTTTGCCGTTGGTGTCGGTATAAGTCCACTGACGTCTTTGTTTCGGCGTATAAGTTTTTTGGGTGCGCTGGGGCGCAACAGCATTGCGGATTTTCCGTTTCCCTTCTTCAGTGGTGGCGCAGTCGCAGCTGTAACTGCCATAGCGTCCGCTTCGATGATCCACCTTAAAATTCGGTGCTTCGCAAACCGGGCAATGATAGGAAGTTTCGTGGCGTCCGGCACTGCCGCCATCTTCGGTTAGTTGGTCGAGATGGTCGCGAATATCGAAAGTACTACGGGGGGATTGTACACTTAGCTGGTTAGTTGCTAGCATAATAGTGGTGTCCTATTTTTATTTGTTTGGTATCTTTTAAAAATAACACCGCTGTTCCCCAGCCTCACTATGAGGCGGCAGCATTTTTACAACGAAATAATCTCAACCCGCACTACAAGAGAAGTTGAGAGTTTTCAAAAAGTTCGGGAAACTTAGTTAATCCCGAATCCTTTTGCTGTTTTTGCAGAAATGCTTTTAGATTGGGTCAACTTTCATCTAAGTCTTCATAATGAATTAGGTGGCCGTTCTCATCTACCGATAGAAGTCCTTCACTAATTAGAAAGGATCGCAACTTCATATAATCCTTAGCTAAATTTTCTTTGTTAGACCAGCTTCCTACTGGTTCGTTAGGGTCAAGAGGATTGATAACTCTCCCTTCTGTTTCTACCGACCAAAGAATCGAGTTTTCTGTGTGATCCCAATCAAGGAAAAATACCAGATCTAAACTTTTCATCAATAGGATGATTTTTGCTAGCAATGCTTTTTCAGATTCAGATTGATAAGGTCTAGCCATGTCTTAAGTCCTCCATTATTTTGGTGTACCACACACTACAGCATCATCTTATGTTTCCGCGATGTGCCTTCGGCACTAAGCCTTTGGCTGATTACGCAAGCTATTGCCAACGTTGACAGGATAAGGGAAACCCGAACTCAACCCTAAGCCTAACAGCCTGTCATACTGGAGATTAGAAAGATGCCAAAGTTGAGATGATTAGTTATGGAAAGCCAAGACAAAGTACATCTCTGGCGCGATGGAGACCAGCAAATGCTGAGAATTCCCAGTGAGTTTCAGTTGCCCAGTAATGAAGTTATCCTCCGCAAAGAGAATCACTGTCTCATTATCGAACCCGTTGGCAAGCCTTCTTTGTTAGCCGTCTTAGCCACCCTTCCCCAATTAGATGAAGACTTTCCTGATGTTGACGAAGGATTGCCGCCCCTAGAGGAAATTGAGCTTTAACCGTGTCTTACTTGTTGGATACAAATATCGTTTCCGATCTCGTGAAAAACCCAACAGGGCTTGTCGCACATCAAATTAAGCAAGTAGGCGAAGCTAACATCTATACCAGTATCATCGTCGCCTGTGAACTCCGGTTTGGTGCTAAAAAGAAGGGCTCAAAACGACTGCAAAGACAATTTAGAAGCAATTCTAGTTGCCTTAACCATCTTGTCCTTAGAACCCCCGGTCGCTGAATATTACGCTGCCATTCGCACAGAATTAGAGCGATCTGGAAACCTTATTGGTCCCAATGATCTCCTGATTGCCGCTCACACTCTAGCAGAAGGTAGGACTTTGGTAACAGACAACGTTCGTGAGTTTTCCCGAGTTCCCAATTTGAACTTGGAAAACTGGTTATCTTCAGGCAACTAACCTAGGGGAAACTTTTATCAATGCTGAGTTAGTTAGAAAAAGTGACGCTTGGCATTACCAGCGTTACAGCGGGAACTGTCCCAATCGGAGCGCGATTGTACGGGTGGCTAACAGTACAGAATTAACGGGAATGCCGCCTTGGGAATTTCGGAAGGGGAATTGAAGGGAAGCGCGATGTGGCGAAGCCACCGCCCTCGGGGCATCGCGCTAAGCAGTGACCATAGAAGGGCGCGGTAATTCTTCCCCTAAATCCTCATAACATAAAATTAAGGATTCTAAAGCCTCTTTCCCATTCGCTAAGGCTTCCTCATAAGTATTTCCATGAGTCCGCCAATAGTTACCAGGGAAGTCAGGAAGAGCCACCAAAAAACAGTGATCTTCCTGTGACCATTCGATTACTATTTTGTATTTTAGGTCACTCATTTTCTTCTACTATCCTGATTGCTTCTGAAATATCTTTTTCTTGATATCGTTTGGCATCATTGCCATCCTTACCAGATAGTGTAACTTTACCAGGATATTTGGGATGTATCCAGTTGGTGTGACTACCTTTTCCCTTTTTCTCTTCAAATCCAGCGTCTCGGAGATCCTTTTTTAATTCTCGGATTTTTTTAGGCATAAGATTAAGGCGTGTGAGTAGCAATCGTGCAGAAAACCCCGCTAAGAACTGTACCAATTAAACCCTCTGAAAATTAGACCCATCAAACCCTTTAAACCTCGTTCTAAATTTCTGTACCAAATAGACCTTACTTTAATTGATACACTGATAGCACTCGTGAAAGTCAGTTGTGAAACGCTTATGGTAAATGGCTTTCAGCCTTAGCGTTGTTTCCTGTACAAATGCTACCCAAACGCCATTAATTGTGGGTTGACAATGTCATGGCCACTAAAAAAGTGGGCGAAAATGTAACCAGATATTCTCATGATCTCTACTTATGCCAAACCTTGCAGATCCAATCTGCTTGCTTGTTGCTGAGAGCGCGATGTGGCGAAGCCACCGCCCTCCGGGCATCGCGCTCCGCTGACTACCCGAAGCTTAATCGCGCTTATCCGATAACGCAACTGTTCACGTTAATGCGATTGAGAAAGATCGTTATGAGAGAACAGTAGCAGAAATTTTTCTAGGGGAAAGTTTCATCAATGCCGAAATGGTGAGGGAAGGTCATGCTTGGCATTATGAACGTTATAGCGGGAATTGTCCGAATCGGGGCGCGATCATTGAGGCTGCTGAAAATACACATTAACGGGAACGCCACCTTGGGAGTTTCGTAGGCAAAATTGAGGGGTTAGGCCGCAATTGCTTCTGGCCGACTCAGGTGCAGCGCGATCGCGAAATATCTATTCCTGAAAGAGTGCTTTGGAGATTTTAAAGTATGGAAATTCAAAATCAAGGGATAACTCGCTCTGGTGAAAAAGTTGATTATCTTCCCATGTCCTTAGAACAACATAATCCAGAACAAGTTGCTCGCTTAATTGATGAGTCATCACCCGAGTTATTTTCGCTAATGTTTGGTTCTCATGCGATTCAGAACCTTACTCAACTCGTCCAAGGGTCTGAGAATCGATTTAGCTATCAGTATGTTCGTGTTGCCCAAATCGCCGAGCAAGTGGTGGGGATGGCTGTCATGGTTCCTGCTAAAAAGCTGTCTGTCAATAGTGACTTGAAAGCCCTAAGTTACCGTCAACAATTACGGTTAGGATTGATGAAACGCTTCATTCTTCCTTTAGTTTTACAGCAGAATTATCCGCAGGGGAGCTTTTACATTGGTAATCTGGCTGTAACTTCCAAATATCGCAATCAAGGGATTGGTCAACAGTTACTCTCAAATTGTATTGATGAAGCTGCTACTCATTCAGGCTCAGTTTATATCAGTGTTGATGTTGAGAATTCGAGAGCTAAAAAGCTATATGAATCAATGGGTTTTCAGCTTGTGCAAGAGAAAGTGATCCGCTTTGGAGAATTTAGAGTTGGTTCTTTGGTTTTAGCGTTATCACCTTGAAGGGTTTGCGCGATGCCCGTAGGGCGGTGGCTTCGCCACATCGCGCCTTTCCCTAAATCGCTGCAATTTCCGCCTCAAGTTTCCAAACCAGTGCATACATTCTTCTCCCTCAACATATCTAAAGGACAACACACCAAATTTCTTAGCCTTTAGAAACACTGAGTCCAAAAAAACTCTTATGATTAATAAAAAACTTGCTTTCGGTTTCATCGCTGTTGTTGCTTTCGCCACTCCTGCTGCTGCCCAACAATCTCAACTGTCTGTCCAAAGCGCCAACACGCAAAATGCGGCAGTCAACGGTTCAACTGCGATTAGCAATACTGAACTTCACAATCAGCAAATTCAGTTAGAACGCGATGGCTTCTACAATTACGAGCCGCAAGGCCAAGTTTCGATCCAAGAGTCGAACACGAGCAATGCTGCCGTTAATGGCTCCAGTGCCTTTTCTAACACTGAGCTGAACAGTCAACAAATTCAAGTGGAACAGGACAAGTTCTATTCACCCTACTTTGGTCACTAAGTTTTCTGAGGGGGGAACAAAATACACCCCTCCTCAACTAAATTCCAGAACAACTTAACAATGACCAACGGTCAAAGCAGGCTCCGTCGTCTTACGGCGGAGTACGGATGACTCGACCTTTTCAGAGGTCTGTATAAGTAACGCGCTAGACACATACACAAGCTTGATCAATATGATGTCTAGCGCGTCTAGAACATCTAAACCTTTTCATAGCAATCCTTGCAACGTTAGACACATTCCAATTAAGAATGACTAACTACCGAGAGAATTAGGATTTTCGGCTTAACCCTTTTCACTTTCAGCGTCTGGACTTAATTCAGCAGGAGCTTCTTGTTGAGCTTGTTCACCTTCTGGGGCTTCACTCGTAGAAGGAGCACTGCAAGCGGTAGTGACAAACAAGAAAATTCCCGCAACAAATACAATCAAAAGTTGTCGTAGTTTTTGCCAATTCATAGACTTTTTCCTCTAGACGTTTTAGGCGACACAGACTTTACTTTACCTTCCAGCCTTAAATAAAAACGGTTCAAATCAAACTGTACTGTCTGTGCCATGCTCCCTGTGTTGTCAGAGGTCAAGTTGACCGATAATAGCAGGATACGAGCCTCGCCCTTCTAGGGCGACTTCATTTGCTGCTTTGGTTTTCAATGTACTCCTTAATCTTTTTAATCGGTGCGCCTCCACAAGAAACAGCGAAATAACTAGGCGACCAAAGATGTTCTTGGTGAGGTGTCAAAGTTGGGAGTACGTCACCATAAATAGTATCTTTCAATTATTGTGACTGATGACGCAAGAAGCGCGATTGCGCATAATGGAAAAAGAAGCGCGATCGTTTACGGAATCGAGAGAAAATGAGATTTCAAGAAATTATTGAATCAATTGAAAAACTATCAGTTGAAGAACAAGAGGATTTATGGGATTTAATTCGGAAACGGCGAATTGAACAACGCCGAGAAGAAATTGGTGCTAATGCTGAAGCCTTAAGAAACGAACGGAAAGAAGGAAAAGCAAAACAGGGAAGTGTGGATGATTTAATTGCCGATTTATTAGAGGATATTGACCTAAAACTCCCTGCCATCGCGCTTTAACGATTATTCTTCAACAAAAGATCCGTGGGACTCCCCCACCTCGGAACAGGTGGGGGAGGAAAGCGGGTGAGTCGATACCGCTCGATGCGGTTGAGACTCACATTTTCTTAGGCTACACATAAGCCATTCG